>WTKB01000064.1 GCA_011524575.1 Aquimarina sp. | reverse complement strand
ATGTTAAATTATCAAAAAAATAGCCATTTAGCAAAATTACCTTGCAACGGTCTTGAAATACAAACTGTAATTCAAAAGTTTACCGTTTTGGGTTACTTTTAAATGATGTGCATATCGAAATAGGTAAATCCTTTTAAAGTGATCCAAGCTCTTAACTTTTTCTATCTATATGTCCTAAATCTCGCGTAGGATCAAGGTGATCTCTAAAAATTCTTTTTATTGTAGGAGCATCTGGAAATCCTTTTTGCTTTTTCCGACACCAAACTATTTTATCACCAATAAGAATTTGAAAAAGCCCCCCTGATCGAGGCTGCAAACTAAGTTCATCAATCTGATCTGAGAAACTAGAAAGTATTTCTTGTGCCAACCAAGCGGAACGCAACATCCAATTACACTGCACACAATAACGAATAACTACTTTTATTTTCATGACAACAGGATAAAAAAAAAGCTGTTTTCAAACAAATAACATCTATTTGAAAACAGCTTTCTATGACTAATTTAGAGCTTGTTTAAAAGGAATACAAACTGTAATTCAGAAGTAGCAACTTTAAATAAGCTCTTAATACTACGTTTTTAAAACAACTCTTATTCAAATTCAGAATCTTCAGCAGGAATAATACTTCCTTTTATTTTTAAAGGAAAAGGCACTTTATCTGCATTTGTATAAACACTAATTGTTTTACGTATAGGCCCTACACGCTTAGTATCATATTTTACTTCTATTTCACCTCTTTCTCCTGGCATTATTGGAGCTTCTGGCTTTTTTGGTACGGTACATCCACAACTAGAATAAACTGTAGATATAATTAAGGGTTCATCACCCGTATTGGTAAATTCAAAAACACGAACGCCATCAGCACCCTTTTGAATGACACCGTAATCAATCACCTCTTTATCAAATTTAATTTGAGCTCCTTTTGGCTTTGATTGATCAGAATAATCTTTGACAGTAGTCTTACTCTTTTCATAAACAGAATTTTGAGCAAAAATACTTAAAGACATTAAGGCTAAAATGGCAATAGAAACTATCTTTTTCATAATAAAATAATAATTATTAACAAATGTACTTTTTTTTAGAATACAAAATGATAAACTTTAAATACATTACATTTATATTGAATAGCATTTTAGAAAATGTAATAGTATTATGTATTTTTGTATTTCTAAATTATTTGTTTCAAAAACCAGACCAAAATGGCACTAAGTACGCAATATGACTCTAAATCAGTAGAAAATAAATGGTACAACTACTGGATGGAGCATAATTTTTTCCATTCTGAAGTAGATCCCAACAAAGAACCTTATACTATTGTAATACCTCCTCCAAATGTTACAGGAGTATTACACATGGGACATATGCTTAACAATACCATTCAAGATGTTTTAATACGTCGTGCCCGCTTACGTGGGTATAACGCTTGCTGGGTACCTGGAACAGACCATGCTTCTATTGCTACAGAAGCAAAAGTTGTTGCTAAACTCAAAACTCAAGGCATCAATAAAAACGACTTAACTCGTGAAGAGTTTTTAAAGCACGCTTGGGATTGGACCAATGAATATGGAGGGGTAATCTTAGAACAATTAAAAAAATTAGGAGCTTCCTGTGATTGGGAGCGTACCAAATTTACACTTGATGACGAATTATATCCGCAAGTAATTCAAACCTTTGTTGATTTATACAACAAAGGACTGATATACCGAGGGTATCGAATGATCAACTGGGATCCTGAAGCAAAAACAACACTTTCTGACGAAGAGGTGATTTACGAAGAAAAACAAGGGAAACTGTATTACATTAAATACCCTATTGTTGATTCTGAGGAATTTCTAACTGTAGCCACTACCCGACCTGAAACTATTTTTGGAGATACCGCAATATGTATTCATCCTGAAGACACCAGATACACTCACATTAAAGGTAAAAAAGTAATTATACCTGTACTCAACAGAGAAATTCCGATTATTGAAGATGAATATGTAGATATGGAATTTGGTACAGGATGTTTAAAAGTAACTCCAGCTCACGATCCTAACGATAAAACTCTTGGAGAAAAGCACCAACTAGAGGTGATTGATATTTTTAATGAAGATGCTACTTTAAATAGTTTTGGTTTACATTATGAAGGTCAAGACCGATTTGAAGTACGTAAAGGTTTTGCCAAAGAATTACAAGAAAAAGGATTTTTAATAAAAGAAGAAGTTCACACACATAAAGTTGGTACTTCTGAACGTACTAAGGCTGTGATCGAACCAAGACTCTCTGACCAATGGTTTTTGAAAATGGAAGATCTTGTGAAACCTGCTCTTAAAGCTGTTTTAGAAACCGACGAGATTGTACTTCATCCTAAAAAATTCGAAAACACTTACAGACATTGGTTAGAAAATATTCGAGACTGGAACATATCTAGACAATTATGGTGGGGACATCAAATCCCGGCTTATTATTATGGAGATGACAAACAAGATTTTGTAGTTGCTAAAAATGCTGATGAAGCCTTAAAATTAGCTCAAAAAAAATCTAAAAACTCCGCCCTAACACTCGCTGATCTTAAACAAGATAAAGATGCACTAGATACTTGGTTTTCTGCATGGTTGTGGCCTATGAGTGTTTTTAATGGTATTACAGATCCGAACAACAAAGAATTTCAATATTACTACCCTACTAACGACTTAGTTACTGGTCCTGATATTTTGTTCTTTTGGGTAGCTCGTATGATTTTTGCAGGTTACGAATACACCGACAAAAAACCTTTTAAAAATGTGTACCTAACAGGGCTTGTAAGAGATAAAAAACGTCGTAAAATGTCAAAATCTCTTGGTAATTCACCAGATGCTTTAAAATTAATCGATGATTATGGAGCTGATGGAGTGCGTGTAGGCTTACTCCTAAGTTCTGCTGCTGGAAACGACTTAATGTTTGATGAAGATTTATGCCAGCAAGGAAAAGGTTTTGTCAATAAAATATGGAATGCTTTTAGATTGATTAAAGGTTGGGAAGTGAGTGAAAGTGCTACACAACCTAAAGCTTCAAAATTAGCCCTAGAGTGGTACGAACATCGTTTTAATGAAGTACTTATTAGCGTAGATGCTAACTTTGAAAAATACCGATTAAGCGACTCACTAATGAGTATCTATAAACTCATTTACGATGATTTTTGTGGACAATTACTGGAAATTCTAAAACCCGCTTTTGGAAAACCTATAGATTCAACAAGTTATGCTCAAATTATTGCACTATTAGAAGATAACCTAAGAATATTACACCCATTTGTTCCTTTTGCATCAGAGGAAATTTGGCAAAACATCCAAGAAAGAAGCCCAGAGGAAGCACTTATTATTAATAACTACCCAAGTACTAAGGAAACAACTCCTGAAACCTCTAAAATTCTAACAGATTTTAACGAATGTATCCAAGTAGTTACTGGTATTCGTCGTATCCGTCAAGAAAAGAATATCGCTTTCAAAGATACTGTAAGCTTACAATTATGTAACCATACTAAAAACTCAGATAGGCTCTACCCTATTTTAACCAAACTTTGTAATTTATCGAAAATTACTGAAGTAGCTAAAGCTATTGAAGGTGCACCATCTTTTAGAGAGTCTGGAAATGAATATTTTATCCCTCTACAAGGCTTAGTTAATATGGAAGAAGAACTTCAAAAACTTAAAGAAGAACTTACCTACACAGAAGGATTTTTGAAAAGTGTTACAAAAAAATTAAGTAATGAACGTTTTGTAGCTAATGCTCCAGAAAAAGTAGTTGCTGGCGAGCGTAAAAAGCTAGAAGATGCTGAAACAAAAATAACGACACTTAAAAATAGTATTAAAGCCCTTGAAGCCTAAAAATATATGATTGTTGCAATTTTCGGACTTGGATATGTAGGATTGCCCTTAGCCCTTATGTTTGCTAAAAAATATAAGGTAATTGGCTATGATTCCAACAACACGAGAATTTCAGAACTTCAACAATACCAAGATACCTCAGGAGAGATTTCTCCTGAGGTAATTCTTGAAAAAAGCTATACTACAACATCTGGAATTGGTGTAAATTTCACAAGTAACCTTCTAGAAACGGTTAAAGCAAGCGTCTATATTGTAACAGTGCCTACACCCGTAGACAGCAATAACCGCCCTGATCTTAGTCTTATTTGTAAAGTAAGCAGCACTATTGGTAAACAACTAAAGAAAGGTGACACGGTTATTTATGAATCTACGGTATATCCTGGAGCGACGGAAGAAGTATGCGTTCCAATTTTAGAAAGGGAAAGTGGGCTTAATTATAATACGGATTTTTTTGTAGGTTACTCCCCAGAACGTATTAATCCTGGTGACAAAAATCGCCCTATAGAAAACATTGTAAAAGTAACTTCTGGATCTACACCTAGTTGTAGAGACTTTGTAGATAAGCTTTATAGTAGTGTACTTACTGCAAACACACATAAAGCAGAAAGTATTAAAATTGCTGAAGCTGCAAAAGTAATTGAAAACACACAAAGAGATATTAATATCGCTTTTGTTAATGAACTTTCCAAAATATGTAACTTACTCGAAATTGACACACATAAAGTATTAGATGCTGCAGCTAGTAAATGGAACTTTTTAAAATTTACTCCAGGGCTTGTAGGTGGGCATTGCATTGGCGTAGACCCCTACTACTTAGCACAAAAAGCACAAGATCATGGATACTTCCCAGAGTTAATACGTGCAAGTAGAAAAATAAACGAAAGTATGAGCTCGTACTTAGCAAGTCAATGTATTAAACTCATGCTGAAAAAAAACATTGAACTCACAAAGGCGAAAGCTCTTATTTTAGGAATTAGTTTTAAAGAAAACTGTGCCGACCTTAGGAACTCTAAAGTTCTAGATACAGCAAAAGAACTAGAAGATTATGGGCTAGAGGTACATCTTTACGATCCTTATATCTTACCCAAGCAACTAGCACAAAAAGGAAACTTTACACAAATTACGCAACTGCCTTCTGAGTGTTATGACCTTATTATACTGGCTACTCCGCATAAAAATTTACTTCATATCAACCTCAGAAAATTAGGAAATAAAAATCATATCTTATTCGATGTCAAAGGAATGTACCCACATCCTGTAGATGGACGTTTTTAAGGAATCTTTCCTACCTTTCATAGATTTTTAACTAGTAAAAAATATGTAAACGCTATTTCACGCAGACTATTTTTTAAATTTGTTATACTTAGTATTAGATGGTACATACGCTATCATTTAAATTTTGATTGAATCTAAATACTTATGATAAAAAACATTTGTTGTATTGGTGCAGGTTATGTTGGAGGTCCTACTATGGCAGTTATTGCACAAAAATGTCCAAATATCCAAGTAAATGTTGTGGACATCAACCCTACACGTATCCAAGCTTGGAACGATCCAGATGTATCTAAGTTACCTATTTACGAACCAGGTTTAGACAAAATTGTAGCAGAAGCTCGTGGAAGAAATTTATTCTTCTCAACAGATGTTGATAAAGCCATTGAAAATGCAGATGCTATTTTTATATCTGTAAACACACCTACTAAAACGTATGGAGAAGGTAAAGGGATGGCTGCAGATTTAAAATACATTGAACTTTGTGCAAGACGTATTGCCAGTGTAGCAAAAAATGACAAAATTGTTATTGAGAAATCTACTCTTCCAGTGCGTACCGCTGAGGCTATCAGTAGTATTCTAAAAAATACTGGTAATGGTGTAAAGTTTGAAATTTTATCAAACCCAGAATTTTTAGCGGAAGGAACTGCAGTTACCGACCTACTAAACCCCGATAGGGTACTTATTGGTGGAGACACTACACCAAATGGACAAAAGGCCATTCAAGAGCTGGTGGATATATATGCCCATTGGGTGCCAAAATCTCAAATTTTAACTACTAATGTATGGTCTTCCGAATTATCTAAACTTACTGCTAACGCATTTTTAGCACAACGCGTATCCTCTATTAATGCCCTTTCTGAACTTTGTGAAGTTACGGGAGCAAATGTACAAGAGGTGGCACGTGCCATTGGGACAGATAGCCGCATAGGACCTAAGTTTTTAAAAGCTTCTGTAGGATTTGGAGGTTCTTGTTTTCAAAAAGATATTTTAAACTTAGTATATATTGCTAAAAGTTACGGACTGACCGAGGTTGCTGATTATTGGGAACAAGTAATTATTATGAATAACCATCAAAAAAGACGTTTTGCACGCAATATTGTAAAAACGCTTTTTAATACAGTTTCTGGAAAATCTATTGGTTTACTAGGCTGGGCATTTAAAAAAGATACCAATGACACCAGAGAATCTCCAGCTATCTATGTAGCGGAATTACTACTCAATGAAGAAGCAACGCTAAAAGTATATGATCCTAAAGTGACCAAAACTCAAATTGTAAACGATATTGTTTATCTCACAGGGAGATCAGAGCAAGAAATCGAGAAACAAATACAAGTTTTTGCAGATCCATATAAGACATTAGAAAAAACGCATGCCATAGCAGTACTTACAGAATGGGATGAATTTAAAACCTACGACTGGAAGAAGATTTACAACCAAATGCACAAACCAGCATTTGTTTTTGACGGAAGATCACTTTTAGATGTATCTAGTTTACAAGAAATAGGTTATAGTACTTATTGTATTGGAAGTAGTAACCACTTATAACACATTACACATCATAAAAACCTCTTATTGTTTCTAAATATCAAAAACATATACTTGATATACTTAGAAATAAAAGAATCATTTATTGGTTACTAAGTCATAGCTACGTATTTCACTTATGAAAAATATTTTATACCCTATCAAATTCACCCCTATTTTGAAA
>WTKB01000171.1:2246-6835 GCA_011524575.1 Aquimarina sp. | reverse complement strand
TTGCAAATTTCGTTTATAGTCGACTGCTATGCAACTATATTACAATTATTAGTATGTGTTTATGCACAAAAAAAGCGGCATAAAGCCGCTCTGTTATATCTAGAATTTTAATATGTATTTAAATAAAGCCTTTCGATTTAATTTCTAGGTACTTATTTATAACATCAATTGATAAATTATGAGGTGCTGTTAAGATTGTTTGTATACCATACTTATTAAGTTCAGAAACAATTAATTTTTTCTCAAAAGCAAACTGGTTAGCAATGGTTTTATCAAACACTTCTTGAACAGAAGTCGCTTTCATTTTGGTCATTTTTTCTAACTCTGTATTTTCAAAAAACACAACCACTAGAACATGACTTTTATTTATCGCTCTTAAATATTTCAATTGTCTATGAACAGCATCTAAACTTTCAAAATTAGTGTAAAGTAATAGCAAACTGCGCTGATTAATTTTACGCTTTACAGTTCCATACAAATTACTATAATCCGATTCAAAAAAGTCTGTATCTACATTATATAAGGATTCTAAAATTAAATTCATTTGAGAATTTCTGCGTTCTGCAGCCACAAAATTCTTAGTATCTTTTGAAAATGAAAAGAGACCTGCTTTATCATGCTTTCGAAGCACAACACTGCTAATTACTAAAGAAGCATTAATCGCATAATCCAAAAGACTTAGACCGTTAAAAGGCATTTTCATAACCCTACCCTTATCGATAATGGAATAGACTTGTTGTGAACGTTCATCCTGGAACTGGTTGACCATTAAAGAGTTCTTTTTAGCCGTAGCCTTCCAGTTAATATCTTTAATATTATCTCCTTGAGTGTAATCTTTTATTTGTTCAAATTCAAAAGAGTTACCTATTTTTCTAATTTTTTTTAAACCTAAAATGGGATTGAAAAAGTTTAGAGAAATAAAATCAAACTTTTTTAGTTGAATAAAACTTGGATAAGTTTTTACAGTATGTCCCTTATGAGTATTATACTGCCTAGAAATTAAACCTAATTTTGATTTCACATAAACTAAGGTACATCCAAAATGATATTCTCCACGCTCTGTAGGTCTTAACTGATAAGTATACTTTATTTCATCTAAAGCCTTTAAGGTTGATTTTTTTTCAAAATCACGAACCTGAAATTGAATAGGAATTTCATCAATTATAGTAATTATAGTATCAAAAGTGTAATTACTTTTTACATTAATAACTATTGAATTATCATCTCCGTTAGAAAGTTTTTCTGGTAATGTCCTCTCAATAATTAAACCTGCCTTAGTTTTGTATAATAGTACAAGATCAAAAGCAAAAAAAACAATAAAAGCAATTACTGATAATTGAACAATCACAAAAAATGCTGGCCAAATAAAAGCAAAAACCCCTAAAAAGCTAAGTAAAGCTAAACCTCCAAAAAATATATCATTTAAATAGAGACTTTTAAAAAACAATATCGCTTTTGGCTTTATGTTATTTTCTGCCATAAAATTTATTTAGGAATTTCAGTAACCTGAATAATTTCACCAATAATTTGATCTGCTGAGAGTCCTTCCATTTCACGTTCTGGGCTCACAATAACTCTATGTTTTAAAACAGGTAAAGCTATATATTTAATATCATCCGGAGTTACAAAATCACGACCATTAATAGCTGCATAAGCTTTACTTGCATTTAATATTGCTATTGAAGCCCTTGGTGAAGCTCCCATATATAAAAATGGATTAGAGCGTGTATTTAAAACAATTTGAGCTATATATTGAATTAGGTGTTCTTCGACAATTACCTGAGAAATTAAAGCTTGGTATTTTACAATTTGTTCTCTAGTCAAGCTAGAAAGTACCTGAGCCATTTTCTCTCCCGCATACTGATGTTCTTTTGAAATAATTTCAATTTCTTCATCTAAATTAGGATACTCTACATTTATTTTAAACAAAAAACGATCTAACTGTGCCTCGGGTAACCTATAAGTTCCTTCTTGTTCAATTGGATTTTGCGTAGCAACGATCATGTAAGGTGCCTCAAGTGAATATACATTCCCATCCATACTTACTTGGCGCTCCTCCATTACTTCAAATAAAGCTGCTTGAGTTTTAGCAGGCGCTCTATTGATTTCATCGGCTAATACAATATTCGAGAAAATTGGTCCTTTCTTAAATTCAAATTCTGAAGTCTTTAAATTAAAAATAGAAGTCCCTAATACATCCGAAGGCATTAAATCTGGTGTAAATTGAACTCGTTTAAAATCTACCTCCATAGTTTGTGCTAATAATTTAGCTGAAATTGTTTTGGCTACACCCGGAACTCCCTCTAATAAAACATGACCTTGTGCAAATAATGCGGTTAACAATAAATTAGCAACATTCTTTTGACCTACAATAACCTTTGCCAATTCAGCTTTAACTGCTTTTACACTACTCTGTAGTTCTTGTAATTGAATTCTTGATTCAAAAGTAATTTCGTTTTCCATAATGTACTAGCTGTAAAATTTTTCTAATAAATGATTTAATTTTTCAAGTGGACTTTCAGTTGAAAACTTATGTGCTTTTGCCCTAATAATAAGAGTAATTAACTTTTCAACATCGGCAATAGGTTTACCCGATTTTAATGCGAGTGATTTAATAAACTTATCATCTAACTTATCAGTTTTCAAAAGATAAGTTTTTCTTATATCAGCTAAAAAATAGGTGATTTGTTTTTGAATCATTCCATTGTAATTTTCTGCATCATAATGAATGGAACTTACAGAATGAACAAATTGCGTAGTTGTATTTTCTAGTGGCTTTACTAACGGAATAATACGCTGTCTTCGTTTAGCATTAAATACCATAAATAAGACTAAACCTATTATAATAATCCAAAAACTCAGTTTTAAACTAGGTTGTTTAAGAATATAGCGTAATGGACTTTGACTAATTTTGGGGTCTATTTTACGATTTACATCAAATAATACTTGATAATCCTTGGGTAAATATGAAATGAGACTTGCTATAAAATTAGAAGTACTTGAATTTAAAATTTGATAATTAGAAAAATCTTCAGGGGAACTGTGTAAATAAAAAATACCACTTTCATAAGGAATTCCAATAAAATTCACATATTCAGTACAACCATCATTATAAGCATAACCTAGATTAATGGCTTTAGTAGTTTTTTTAAAAAAACGATCTTTTTGAACTGCTTTAGTTTCATAAACCAAACTATCGTTTAAAAAATTAAAGTAATGCGATATTTTTTTATCGTCTAAGTTTTTGTCTATATATCCAATATCAAAACTTAAAGTATCTTTCATAAAACTCGGAAAATCATTTGATGAAATCAAAACATTATTCCCTTGTTCTACAAAATCTAAAAGTTCATAAAATGAAGTTTTATCCATATCAAAACTTCTAGAAACACTTATGAAATTATATTTCCTATTGTAATAATCATCTGAACTTAAATCGTTAACATATTCATAAAACGTGGTGAAAATATTTTTAGGAGCATCCTTAAACAAATTAGTTAATTGATCATGAACTACTTTAGTATCAAAAGGAGCTGTTCCGTCATATTGGTATGATTGATTCCAATTTACCTTTTTATCACCTACGCCTAGTAAAGTGATCAGCAAAATTAAAACAGTTACAATTACTACAATTATTATTGACTTTTTATCCATTTTTAATTTGGTTTAAAAAGTCAACAAATAACCCCGAAGCTTTGTCATAATCTTCTTTATTAATTTGAAACTCACCATACCATATGTATGTAAAATAGTACACCGCTTTAGTAAACTGCGCATCATAAGGTGAACTTTCAAGCTCAATTAAATAATCATTACTTGTTTTTTGTGGTACAAATTCAATAAATTTTTTGTCATCTAACTTTTTTAGCAACTGATAATACCTAAGTTTAATTGCCAAACGAAAGTCTGATTCCTGTAAAGCATCTTTAATCGCTTCATTAAAATCAATTAAATCTATTTGAGACTCAATTTCATCTCCATTAACAAACTTTTTCTTTGATTTTGAAACAAAAGGATTCATATCACTTTCTGAAGTCATTTTAATAATGAAATAAACTGCTGTAATAATGACTGCAAAAAAGAAGATATACTTTAAGTAACTAAAAATTTGATAAATGTCAGTAGGCTCGGCTTGGCTTTCGCCAGAATTGAACCAACTAGATAATAACTCAATAAACCAATATTTAAACTGTGTAAGTAAAGAAACACTATCCGTATAATCATAATCTGGACTCGAATAGTTTTCTTTAAAGTTTTCTGGTAGAGTCCTCAAATCATAGGGTATACTAGGTACTTCATTTTGTTGAGACCAAAGTGATGAAACTAAAAAGCTACTTAAAATAAAAGACCGTATTTTTGAGTTAAGCATCAAGTTTAATTTTTGAAAAGTTTTTAGCAATCACGTAGGGATAAACTAAAAAGTAAAAGCTAATTAAGGTTAAGGTTCCAAAAATAATAATTAAAGCCACAAACAAAGGCATCGTATTCGAATATCGTGTTACAAAGCCCTCTAAAAAACCTGCAGCAACAGTAAAAGGAAAAGTAGCAATCACAATTTTAATACTGTCACGCATCCCTATTTTAAAAGA
>WTKB01000171.1:0-2146 GCA_011524575.1 Aquimarina sp. | reverse complement strand
ATAAAACTTCCCCAATTACTCCCCCCCTTGTAAATGGCTACAGCATCACCATTTTCAATATTTTGTAAAGTTTCATTGACATAAGCATCTCCCAAAATTAATCGGGTAAAAGTTTGATCATTTGACGCAGAAACTACACCAATCAATACACTTATAATAAAAAAAACAAATGCATATAAAATATACCTGCGGTATTGGTACACAATTAGTGGGACTTCAATTAAAAAAAAATCTCGAATTTGGTGTTCTTCTTTCCTTTTAGTTTTATAAATCTTTTGAAAAACCTTAATAGTTAAGTCATTTAAATAAACAACTAGTTTACTTTTTTTGTAATAAGTTTGAGCAAAAGCCAAGTCATTAACTAATTGCATATATAATTTAGAAATCTCATCAGGGTTATCAAATGAATTTTGCTGGATGACACTTTCAAATTGCTGCCATTTTGCTTTATTTTGCTTAATAAAGGCTACTTCTCTCATAAAACAAATAAATTAAACTAATGGCAGAAATACAAATTACTACTTCTCAAAATGTAATACTCAATTTTAAAGCAGCCGAAGCTGGTGAACGTATTGGTGCTTACTTTATTGATTTATTAATTAAATACTCCTATTTTTTTACAATAGGTTATTTAATAGTGAAATTAATAGAGAGTAGTGGAAGTAGTTTAGATAGAATGTTTATGGAGGACCAATGGGGATTAATGGCTATTTATATTATTATTCTTAGTCCAACAATTATTTATACGCTTGCACTAGAAACTTACCTAAGTGGACAAACAATAGGAAAAAAACTTATGAAAATTCAGGTGGTAAAAATTGATGGGTATCAAGCTGGATTCCTAGATTTTTTTATCAGATGGGCTATGCGATTATTCGATATTAATTTATTCTCTGGTATTATTGCCTTAATTTCTATTGGGAACTCCAAAAAACATCAACGCTTAGGAGGAATTTCATCAGGTACAGCTGTGATAAGTTTTAAAAAACAAACCAATATCAGTCATACCATTTTAACTGAACTTAACGAAGACTATGTTCCTACTTACCAATCAGTTATCAAGTTATCAGATAATGATGTCCGTATAATCAAAGAAAACCTAATTCGAGCAAAAAAGAATCACGATCGTAAAACCATCTTAATTCTTAAACAAAAAATCTTGAATGTTACCGGAATTGAACCTGAAGAAAACATTACTGCTGAAAAATTCATAAATACAGTAATTGAGGATTATAATTATTTAACTCAAAATATGTAATAAAAGAAAACGGAACTGATATCAGTTCCGTTTTTTTATAATTGTATTAATGAATGAAAATTCAAAATTATTAGTCTACAGCTACTCCTATTTGATCTAATTCAGAAAAAGGTTTTTTAGGATCGTAACCATACTTGTTTTCCCCTTCATTTCCTGAAATTATAGTTAATAAGAAAATCCAAAAAATTCCGATATAAGGAATCAATAAGACCAAAATGAAATAACCAGATTTCCCTATATCATGTAATCTTCTGACTGTAATTGCAATAGTAGGTAAAAAAGAAAACAATATATAAAGAACAAATAGAATACTTAAATATTCAAGACCAAACACAGAAAAAGTCATAAGCATAATGAACGAAATCAAAAAATGAATCAATGTAAAAATCCAATAATCTCTTCTGCTAGTACGTCCTTTAAAAACAGCGTATTTCTTTATAGCACTTAAGTAAACTTTCATTAATTAAGTAGTTTCCTTAAAACCTATTTGATCAAGTTCAGAAACCGGATTTTTAGGGTCTACACCGTATTTATTTTCTCCTTCATCTCCATTTTTACAAAGAAGCACAAGCAACCAAATAAATCCAACTATAGGAATAAATATGATAAAAAAGAACCATCCACTTTTACCAATATCATGTAATCTTCGTACTAAAACTGCAAAAGATGGAATCAAAACAAATAAAGAATAAAGAGAATTCATATAATAAAAAGAAGACCCCATATCAGTGGTATATACAAAGTTTAATGCATAATCAATCCCCATAATTAAATACGAGATTACGGTACTGATTAAAACAAACATCCAATATTCTTTTCTTCGGGCACGACCTTTAAAGTCGGCATACTGTTTTAATACTTTTAAAAACCAGTTCATTGTTTAAGTTT
>WTKB01000344.1:5647-6844 GCA_011524575.1 Aquimarina sp. | reverse complement strand
GTTTTAAAGCAAAAAGGTGGTTTAACTACTTGGAGAGAAGTTGATTGTAAATTAGTTGAATATTCAGCATTACCAATTAACTGGAATTTAGGTTCAGCTACATTAACTGCTACTGCTAAAAACTTAATTGATACTCGTTTAATGCCAGTTTTAGCTAATAACCCTGGATCAAAAATGGAAATTGCTTCTCATACTGATTCAAGAGGTTCTGCTACTAATAACCAAGCTTTATCTGAAAGAAGAGCTCAAGCTGTTGTTAACTACTTAATTTCTAAAGGTGTTAATAACTCTCGTTTAGTTGCTAATGGTTACGGTGAGAGAAAATTAAAGAACAGATGTGCTGATGGTGTTTCTTGTACTGAAAGAGAACATGCAGCAAACAGAAGAACTGAGTTCCGTTTAATCAACAACTAAGAAATCATTTCTTATAAATATTAAAACCACCCTTTGGGTGGTTTTTTTTTTCTTGGTATTTTAGAGGAAATTAAAATTAGTTTTTATTTACAGAGTAGTAAAATATCATAATTCACTATTAGAAGACTGGAATTCTTTTGTAAACTCATCATTACAAAAGAGTTTTTTGTTTTTAAGGAATTTTATGGATTATCATAAAGATCGTTTTGATGATTATTCTTTATTAGTTTATGATGATCACAAATTGATAGCTGTTTTTCCTGCTAATATAAAAGAGAAGCAAGTATATTCTCATCAAGGTTTAAGTTATGGTGGAGTTATTTTGAAAGAAAAACGAATTTCTTTCTCAATTCATTTAAAAATTTATCAGTCCATACTTAAGTTTTTAAATTCTAATAAAATTGAAACCCTTCATATAAAATCTATTCCTGATTTTTATTTTAAGTCTGTTAATCAAGAATCTGAAATTATTTTTAATTGGCTTGAAGCCAAAGTATCAAAAATTGATATTTATTCTGTTATTGATACTACTGACTTTTACAACACACCTAATAGGAATAGATTAAGAAATTTAAAAAAAGCAACATCTTTAAATCTTCATTTTTATGAGGAAAAAAATGATTTTCATCAATTTTGGGAGCAAGTTTTAAATAAAAACCTTCAAAATAGATTTGGGGTTCAAGCAGTACATAGTTTAGATGAAATTAAATACCTAAAACATGCTTTTAATGATGAAATTAAATTATTCCTTGTAAAGGATCAAAAATCAATTTTAGCAGGGGC
>WTKB01000344.1:2471-5547 GCA_011524575.1 Aquimarina sp. | reverse complement strand
TACAAACTAAAAATTTTCAGTTACTAGATAATAGAATCATTTAAAATGAAAGTTCCTTTTTTAGATCTACATAACATTAATAAAAGGTATGACAAAGAGTTTGACTTGTTTTTTAAACAGTTTAATAAAAGGTCTTGGTATATTCTTGGTGAAGAGGTAAGTTCCTTTGAAAAGGAGTTCGCGGCGTATTGTGGTGCTAAATATTGTGTTGGTGTTGCTAGTGGTCTAGATGCTTTATTTTTGATATTAACAGCATATAAGCACTTAGGGGTTTTAAAAAATGGCGATCAAGTTATAGTATCAGCAAATACATATGTGGCAACCATTATAGCAATTAAAAATGCTGGTTTAGAGCCAGTATTAGTTGATGCTGATGAAAACACATTTAATATTGATATTTCTAAAATTAATATTACAAACCAAACTAAAGCTATTCTAGTAACTCATTTATATGGTCAGTTAGCTGATATGGATAGTTTGGATAAACTTTGTAAAAATAATGGACTTAAGCTTATTGCAGATGCTGCTCAAGCACATGGTTCAATAACTTATAAAAGTAAGCGATCAGGTAATTTATGTGATGCTGCAGGTTTTAGTTTTTATCCCTCAAAAAATTTAGGGGCATTAGGTGATGGTGGAGCAATAACTACAAGTGATAAGGAGTTGTACGAATGTGTTTTTAAACTGAGAAACTATGGCACTAGTTCTAAGTTTATAAATGAACTGTCGGGTTATAACTCACGATTAGATGAAATTCAAGCCGGCTTTTTAAGGATTAAGTTAAAATCTCTAGATCAGGATAATGATAAAAGAAGAGAGATAGCTAATACATATTTAAGTAAAATTAATAACTCTCATATAATTTTACCTTTTTGGGATCGATCAAAAAATCATGTATTTCATTTATTTGTGATTAGAGTAAAAGATAGAGAACACTTTCAAAATTTTATGACCCAAAATCAAGTGCAAACATCAATTCATTATCCTATTCCTCCATATGATCAAAAAGCTTTTTCTGGATCTTTGGGTAGTTTTTATCCTGTTACAGATCGAATTAGTAAGGAAGTTGTAAGTCTTCCTATCTCACCCGTAATGACTAATGATCAAATTCAATTTGTGATCGATATCGTAAATTCTTATTCTATTTAATGCAAAGTAATTTTTACAAAGCCTTTTCTTTAAACTCAATTGCAACAGGATTTAAGATAATCACAGGTTTAATAGTTTCTAAATTTACAGCAGTGTTTTTGGGAGCAGAAGGAATTGCTCTTTTGGGGAATTTAAAAAGTTTTTTTAATTCGGTACAATCATTTTCTTCATTAGGTGTTCGTAAAGGAGCGGTAAAATATGCATCTAAATACCAAAATGATACGAAAAATTTTTCTAAGTTAATTTCAACTTATTTCATTTCAATATTAGTAGTTTCATTAACAGTATCAATATTGACTACATTTTTTTCAAGAAATATTAGTATTTATTTATTTAAAGTCGATAAATATTTTAAAGTAATTAGTTGGTTTTCATTTGGTTTGTTTTTTCAAGTATTACATCTTTTTTTAACTAGTATTTTAAATGGTTTTAGTCAACATAAAAAGTTTAATTATATTCAAATTTTCACTTCAATATTTACATTAATAATTACCACTTTTTGTATATGGAAATATAATTTGGATGGTATTATGTTTGTGCTAGCTATCCTTCCTGGGTTATTTTTTTTTATTACTCTTTTTGTTGAGCCAGAATTACTAAAGTTTTTAAGGTTGATAAAGTTTTTAAATTTTGATTTTAAAATGCTTAAATCCTTATTTGAATATGCTTTAATGTCTTTAGTATCAGCATTAATTATTCCTCCTACATTAATTGCAATTAGAAATTATATTGTAGAAACAGATTCTTTAACTCATATGGGACTATGGGAAGCTATGAATAGAGTTTCAAATTACATATACATGTTTACTTCTAGTTTTATAGGTTTGTACTTATACCCGAAATTATCAAAAAGTGAAAATGTAATTCAGTCACGAAAGTATATTTATGATTTTATGAAAACTTTTTTGCCCATAATTAGTTTAGGTTTAATTGTTCTATTCCTGTTAAAATTTTGGGTAGTAAAATTGATTTTATCCACTGAATTTTTGGTAATGATTAAATTGTTTAAATGGCAACTTTTAGGAGACTTTTTTAGAATAGTTTCTTCTATTATCGCCTTTCAATTTTTTGCTAAAAAAATGACTATAGATTATATCATTACTGAAATTTTATCAGCTATTATTTGGTATTTAGCTAGTGTGTATTTTATAAATATATATGGATATGAAGGTGGATCAATAGGATACTTTGTTTGTTACCTATTTTACTTTTTAATGATTACTTTTTGGTTTAGGAAGTTATTGTTTTTTAGAACTTTGAATTAATCCATTTATCAATATATAGTTGTGCTATTTTTTGATAATGATGCTCTCTATTGATAAATTGAATCGCTTTTTTAGATATATCCATCATTTTTTTAGGATTTTCTATTAATAATTCTAGTTTTTGAACTATTTGATTTACATCTGGTAGGGCATTAATAGCCACTTCATCTTCTTTCAAGTTAAAATATGCTCTCCATTCTTCTTCCGCACCTGTAAAAACTACTTTCCCTTTAGCCATTGCTTCTAAAGCATTATAACCTTGATCATAACCGTAAACCTGATCTAATAAAATATGGCATTTATCATATTTTTTTATGTATTCTTTATAAGGGAGATTACTTACCGCTTCAATTTTTACTTTATCCTTATATTTATTTTTTATGATTTTTAAAGCTTCAGTAAAAATATCATTCCCTTTTTTATGATTTGCATTTGTATTGATACCATGAAAAATAATAATCTGTTTTTCAATTTTAAATTCAATAGGTTTGATTTTGTCAATATTTATAGGATTAGGAATTAAGCCTAAATATTTATCATGCTCTAAGCAAGGTAAATGATAATCAAAATCCGAAGCAATAATACCATTGCAATTTTCTATTATATATTCATGTAGCTTTTTGAATGGTGGTGATAAATATTGTAATTGAAATTGGTAAGTG
>WTKB01000344.1:0-2371 GCA_011524575.1 Aquimarina sp. | reverse complement strand
TTCATGTAGCTTTTTGAATGGTGGTGATAAATATTGTAATTGAAATTGGTAAGTGTTCTTTAGGTCTGGGTTTTTTATATATGCAGACATTAAACTATACCTGGGTTTTTCATTCATCATGAACTTCATACATGTATGATCAACACCACAAGAGAGTAAATAAAGTTTATTGGTTTTTTTTAAAACTTTATCTATAAATTTTATTTCAAAATTTGGAGATGTTTTAATTGACTGTTCATTAATTAATTGAATTACATCATAATTTCCTAGTTTGTCTAATAATTTACAAGCACTATTGTAGGTTTGTAATGCTTTTAGGTTAATGCCAGTAATGTTAAATAAAAATGAGTTTAATTTTTTTCCCCATTTCGAATTAAATAAATGTTTTATTTCAAAATCAACAGGATATTTTTTAAAACCATCACCTTGTGCTAATATATGAACTTCATGTCCTAAATTGGTAAGTCCCTCTTTAAGAGAGTTGTGTAATCTACTATATTCACCAATCAATAAAATTCGCATAAATAACCTTATATTTAGTTCGAAAATAGGAAAACAATTATTCTTATCAATAAAAATATGGAATTTCAAGTTTTAATTTCAACAATGTTTAAAGTTAATCTGAATTTTTTAGAACCTATTTTTATTAATAATAATATCATTGACTATAATATTATAGTTATTAATCAAACTGATAAAGATTCACTTTTAAAAAGTACTTTATCTAATGTTATTGTTTATAATTCTTTCGAAAGAGGAACTTCAGCAAGTAGAAATTTAGCAATAGAAAAAGCCACTGCCAAATATGCTTTGTTTGCAGATGATGACACAATATTTGATGAAGGATTTGATCAAACTATCTTAAATGAATTTGCCAAATTTAGTGATGCTTATTTAATAAGTTTTGAATGTACTACAGGTGACAACAAATTAAAACATACTACATATCCAAAACCAGGTTTACACAATAAGATTACATTAAAACCTATTCATATGGTAGTAATGGCAGTAAACCTAGAAATCTTAAAAAAATCAGGAGTTTTATTTAATAAGTACTTTTCACTAGGTGGTTTTTTTAGTGGAGGAACAGAATATGTTTTTTTAAGAGAGGCTTATGAAAAAGAATTAATAGCTTATCATGTTAATAAAAATATAGTTCATCATCATGAATTATCGTCTGGAAAGTATATGGGGTCAGATAGAGGAATACATACTAGAGCAGCAAGAATTAATCATTTTCATGGAGTTTTATATGCATATTTATGGTTGTTTAAATATCTGTTTTTTTTAGTTAAAAATGATTATATTAAACAAATGCAAGTATACTCTAAATTTATAGTGGGGAAAAAAGGGATTACGGATTATAATAATTTAATTAAACAGGGTAAAATAAAAAGGCAATTATAAATTATGACAACAGTTAAAGATTGTACATTAATTGAAATACCCGTAGTTGAGGATTATAGGGGGAATTTAGGTGTTATTGAAAAAGATGCAATTCCTTTTAATTTTAAAAGAGTTTATTATTTATATGATGTGCCTAGTTCCGCAGCAAGAGGAGGTCATGCACATAAAAACTTATATCAATTTTTAATACCCTTAAGTGGAAGTTTTGATGTGATTTTAAATGACGGAATTGAAAAAAAAACAGTCACATTGAATAAACCCAATATAGGATTATTATTGGTTCCAGGAATTTGGAGAGAATTAGAAAACTTTTCATCAGGTTCTATATGTTTAGTTTTAGCATCAGATGAATACAATGAACTAGATTATATTAGACATTATCAAAAGTTTATAGACTTTAAAGCTAAAAAATAAAAGGCTTTCAATACTGAAAGCCCTCTATGTTATTCTGGATGGTTTTCAATTCCCTTATATGCAGCAATAATACTTTTCACTAATTTATGTCTAATAACATCTTTATCATCAAGGTAAATCATACCAATACCTTTTACATTTCTTAAAACAAGTAAGGCCTCTTTAATACCCGAAGTTACTCGTCTTGGCAAATCAATTTGTCCCGGATCACCCGTAATCATAAATTTTGCATTACGCCCCATTCTTGTTAAAAACATTTTCATTTGTGAATGAGTAGTGTTTTGAGCTTCGTCTAAAATTACAAAAGCATTGTCTAAAGTTCGTCCTCTCATGAAAGCTAGAGGGGCGATTTGTATAACCCCTTTTTCAATAAAGTCAGCTAGTCTTTCAGCAGGAATCATATCCCTTAAAGCATCATATAAAGGTTGCATGTAAGGGTCTAATTTATCTTTCATGTCACCTGGTAAAAAACCTAAATTTTCACCGGCTTCTACGGCAGGTCTTGTTAAGATGATTTTTTTAACTTGTTTTTCTTTTAATGCTTTTACGG
>WTKB01000108.1 GCA_011524575.1 Aquimarina sp. | reverse complement strand
AAATAATCAGGCTCTAAAATACTATAAAAAAATAGAAGTAAGAGCTTGTTTAAAGGCACTACTTCCTGTAATCCAAAATTTTAAGGTTTTGGTTTACAGTTTGTATTCCCTTTAAACAAGCTCTAATTTTTAGTTGATTCCTAACATTCCCTCTTTTAAATCTTTGTCTACACTTGTTTGAGACAACCAAATATTAAACATTAATTCTTTAAACTCTCGACCTTCAACGCTTCCTAAAAGAATCCCATCTCTATACAATTGCATACCTTTACCCTCTGGTAATGCTACAAAATCAAAAATATCACCTACTTTAACTTCGTCCTTTACAAAACTTAGGAATTTATTAGTTTGCTGTAAATGTTTCATTACCTGCTCCTCAGAATTTGCCATTTGTATTCCATCTTTAAAAGCACTCATTAATTTCTTTTTAGAAATCATACTGGATAAGATATGTAAACGTATTGCCATTGGTTTTTCAGAAGCCACAATAGCAGTTGCATCATTGCTTTTTTCTTGAAGGTATAATACTCCTACATATAGATCAAACCATAATTTTTCACGAATACCAGATCCATTATAGCTTAATTCCTCTTCTCCATAAGTAATGCTCTCTTGAATAGCAACACCTGCCACTTCGTGAGTTTGTTGAGAAAACCCTAAGAAACTTAAAAGGAATGATACTATTAAAAGAAGTTGTTTTTTTGAATTTTTCATAAGAAATGTCTTTTTGATTTAAGTTTTTGAATACTAATATTAAGTTCAAAACCTAGTAAAATAAGGTTTGATAAAATCCAGAGGTAAATTGCAATAATAAGTAATGCTCCAATAGAACCATAAATTTCATTATAATTAGAGAAATGATCAATATAAAAAGCAAAAAAATAAGTTGTTATTATTACTAAACAAGTAGTTAATATAGAACCTGGAGAAAACAATGAAGGTAATCTTCCTTTTTCTGATCCAAAATAAAATAACACTGAAGTTGTCATAAATATAAGTAGTACCACTAAAAAGAACCGTCCAGAATTTAACCAAAACAACTGTTCTCCAATTAAATACTCTTGATATTTAGTAATTAAATATACATAATATAAATTTAGATATACTCCTAAGAACAAGAACAATGCCACAAAAATCGCTACAAAAAATGCTCGCATATATTTCTTGAACAAATTTTTAGAAAGTACCTCATGATAAGAGTCATGAAAGCATGAGAAAATGGCATATATTCCATTTGTCATTAAAATCATTGAAACTATAAAAGACCCAGAAAGTAAATTTAAACGTTGTTTTCCAATAATATCACTAAGAATCGGGTTAAAAAAGTCTGAAGTTTTAGGAGGTAAGAAGTCTATAATTAAACTAATAAGTTCTTCTTGGAAATGAGCTACAGGAATAAAGGGTACTAGATTTAATAGAAAAAGTAAAAAAGGAAAAAGCATAGTGAGTAAACGAAATGCAATAGCAGAAGCTCGAATATTTAAAGTGCCATTAATAATTCCTATAAAATACATTTCTATAAGATCATACAAACTAAGTCCTTCAAGTCCATAAATAGGAATGTTTTGAAGCAAACCTATACCCCATTTTAAAACCCTATATTTTAATAAGGATTTTATCATTACATCGCTTTTAAACTTAAATCTAAGTTATGTACAGAATGTGTAATAGCACCACTACTAATATAATCTACACCACATTTAGCATATTGTCTAATATTTGTTTGATCGATACCTCCACTAGATTCCGTAAGACAACGACCAGCTATTAATTCGATAGCTTTTAAGGTTTCTTCTGGAGAGAAGTTATCAATTAAAATACGATATACCCCCCCAGCCTCTAAAATTTCTTGTATCTCTTTTAAATCACGAGCTTCAACAATAATTTTTAAATCAAGATTATTTACTTTAAGATACGCTTTTGTTTTTTGAAGGGCTTTAGTAATTCCCCCACAAAAATCAATGTGATTATCTTTAAGCATAATCATATCATACAAACCGAAACGATGATTGTGTCCTCCACCTATTTTAACTGCCCATTTTTCAAGTATTCGTAGGTTTGGAGTGGTTTTTCTTGTGTCTAAAATTTTAGTATTTGTACCTGCTACAAGATCTACAAGAGTTTTAGTTTTAGTAGCGATGGCACTCATACGTTGCATCGTGTTTAGTACCAATCGTTCTGCTTTTAATATAGAAAGTGAAGATCCACTTACTGTAAAAGCAGTATCACCATAAGAAATAGTATCTCCATCATTTATAAAAGTTTCCATCTTAAGATCAGGATCTACAAAATTAAAAACAGCTTTAGCAAAATGAACACCAGCCAAAATTCCAGTATCTTTTATAAGGAGTTTTGCTTTTCCGGTTGTTGTTGAAGGAATACATGCTAAAGAGCTGTGGTCTCCAGAGCCTACATCTTCTCTTATGGCATTTTTAATAATTTCTTGTATTTGATTGTTGAAGTCTGAATTAAGAGTCATGATTGTTTATTATTTTAGCTAATGTACAAAGTATTTTTTAGCACATTAAGATGACCATAAAATTAATAGCCATAGGAAAAACCGATAAAGAACCTTTAAAAGAACTTATCGAAACCTATCAAAAACGATTAAAATATTATATCAAATTTAATTTAGAGATTATTCCTGATATTAAAAAATCAAATAAACTTTCGATTCAAGAACAAAAACAAAAAGAAGGTACTTTAATTCTTTCTAAATTGCAACCCACAGATGTAGTGATACTTTTAGATGAAAACGGAGAGCAATTTACATCCTTAGCATTTTCAAAACGTATCCAAAAGCATTTAAATAGCGGGGTTAAAAATTTAGTATTTGTTATAGGAGGACCTTATGGTTTTAGTCAAGAAGTTTATAATAAAGCAAAATACCAGCTTTCTTTTTCAAAAATGACTTTTTCACATCAAATGATTCGTGTATTTTTTATAGAACAAATCTATAGAGCTTTTACTATTCTAAATAACGAACCTTACCATCATCAATAATTGTACTATTTAATCGTATAAAAATGTTTCTAGACTTATCAAAATATCAAATTATCCTAGCTTCAGGCTCTCCGAGACGACAAGCTTTATTAAGAGAAATGGGACTTGATTTTACAACTATCGTAAAACCCGTAGATGAATCCTATCCTTCAGATTTAAAAGGGCAACAAATCACAGATTATATTGCTAAGAAAAAAGCAGAAGCTCATAATAATGATTTATCTCAAAATACCATACTCATTACTAGTGATACTCTTGTGATGTATAATGATTGTATTATGGGCAAACCTAGTACTTTACAAGAAGCAAAACATCTGATACAAACTTTAAGTGGAAACACACATCAGGTGGTTACTTCTGTATGTTTTACCTGCGGAAATGGGCGGCAAATTCTTAAAAGCGCTACTACGAAAGTTACTTTTAGTTCCCTTACTTTAAAAGAAATAAATTTTTATTTAGAAACCTTTAAGCCTATGGATAAGGCAGGGGCTTATGGTATTCAAGAATGGATTGGACTTATTGGAGTAGAACATATAGAAGGTAGTTATTTTAATGTGGTTGGCCTACCCACCCACCTAGTATATCAGACTTTAAAAGAAATAGTTACCGATGAATAAAAATATCGGATTACTCTTATGTTTCTTATTGATATTAATTGGATGTTCTCAAAAGAGGATGATAAGTAAACAAGAACTTTCTACTTCATTCAAGAGATACTGGTTTTCTGGACTCGCAGAAGTAACTTCTTATGAACTTACCCAAAACCGATACGGAGAACTACGAAAAGGTAAAGCAGTTACTATATATGTAACAGAGGATTTCGATACAAAGAAGCAAGTAAAAACAAAACAGTCAAAAAATAAAGAACCTGTATTAAAATTAAACCTGTTAAAAGAATTTCAAACAGGTATTTACCCATACAAAATAATGCAGAGTAATTTCAGTACACTGCAATATAAACATAATCAAATAGTAAAGGCATCTTATAGCCAACAAGAATGGTGTGGTCAAATATATATGCAGTTGAATAGTACTCCCTTTTTTTCAAAATCTCTAAAAATAAAAAAGCACTCTTATTTTGAAGAAAATAACGAACAAAAATTACAAATAGATGCTAAATTAACTGAGCAGCACCTTTGGAATCAAATACGGATTAATGGTAGTAAAAACTTACCTTTAGGTAAGTATCAAATACTTCCTTCTTTTGAATTTTTAGCCTTGTATCATAAAAGTATAAAAACTTATAGTGCAGTTGCACAGTTACATTCTAGCTTAAAAGATAAAACAAAAACATATCTGCTTAGTTATCCTAATTTAAAACGAGATTTGAAAATTACTTTTGAAGATTATTTTCCTTATAAAATAATTTCTTGGGAGGAATATTTTAAACAAGAATTAATCTGTAGCGCCAAAAGAATAAAAGTTCTAAGAACAGACTATTGGAACAAAAACAGTAACCAAGATACCTTATACATTAATGAACTCCATCTCTAAAGAAATTGATAAATTACAAAAAGAAAATAAAAAACTCATCTTATATGATGGAGTATGTGGTCTATGTAATAGTGTTATACAATGGATTATTAAAAAAGATACCCATAAGACTTTTAAGTTTTTAAGCCTGAAAAGTGATAACGGAAAATTAGTTCTTGAACATATTGGAGTTTCTTCAAGCTACACGGATTCGATTATCTTACTTGACCCTAATAGAGCCTATTACGTAAAATCGAAAGCTGCTTTAGAAATCGCAAAAAAATTAGGGAAAATACTATATTTTTTAAGTCTATTTCTTCAAATATTACCTATTGATTTTTGTGATTATATCTATGATATAATTGCGAAAAATAGATATAAATGGTTTGGAAAAAACACTTGTGATTTAACGCTATTAAATAAAGGGTCTAAAAATGCAGAAGATTCTTTTTTTCTATAAATTTTACAACTTAAGTCTTAGAGCTTGTTTAAACTCCCTACTTGCTGTAATCTAAAATTTTAAGAACTTGGGTCACTTGTAAAAAGATTTGTATATCTCGATATATACATTTTTTAAAAGCACCCCAAAACCTTAAACTTCTGAATTACAGTTTGTATTTAGTTTAAACAAACTCTAAATGGTATTAGAATCTTTTGATCTATAGATGAATTTAAACACTAGAAGTATGCCTGCTAGGATTGTAGTTACCAAATTTGCACATATTAAAGAAAAACTCGGTATCATAAATCCATATATCAGCCACATAATAACTCCAATAAAAAAACAAATTAATGTCCAAGTAGATAAATCTCGAGCACATTTTTCTTTATAGGTTTTAATTACTTGTGGTAAAAAAGATAATGTTGTTAACGTTGCAGCTACAAGACCAAGGGCTTCAATAAGAATTTTCTCCATTGTTAAAATTTTACTCTATAAAAACAAAAAATCTCTCAAATATAAGTAATTACTTATATTTGAGAGATTTTTTTATGTAATATTAAAAAAAGTTATATATCTTTTTTTAATAAGAAATTAGTTGTTGATTAAACGGAACTCAGTTCTTCTGTTTGCAGCGTGCTCACGCTCAGTACAAGAAACTCCATCAGTACAACGGTTTTTAAGTCTTCTTTCACCATATCCGTTTGCTACTAATCTAGAAGCATTAACTCCTTTAGAGATTAAGTAGTTAACTACAGATTGAGCTCTTCTTTCAGATAAAGACTGGTTAGAAGTAGCAGAACCTCTAGAATCAGTATGAGAAGCAACTTCCATTTTAGCACCTTCGTTACTTGCAAGAACAGGCATTAATCTGTTATCAATTAAAGACTTAGCAGTAGCAGTAAGTGTTGCAGAACCTGTATTCCAGTTAATTGGAAGTGCAGAGTACTCTACTAATTTACAATCAACTTCTCTCCAAGTAGTAAGACCACCTTTTTGCTTTAAGATTTCTTTTGTGATTGTTCTAAATTTAGCAGGGATTACTTCTTCTTGAGTATAAGCATCTTGGTCAACTACAGTTCTTGTAATTGTAGCATATTCAGCAGGAATCACTTCTTCAACAACTCTTGCAGGAGTAGCTAATACTTTCTTAGTATAAGTACCTGTTTTAGAATCTAGTGGATTTCTAGAAATAGTTGCATCATTTTGAAGAGTTGTGATAGAGATAGTTGTGTATTCAGCAGGATACCCTTTGTAACACCAGTAACGACAATCATCAGGGTTACTAGAAGCACAGTTAGCAGCTGGTGCACCAAGTTCCCAAGAAGCGTATGCAGGCTTTATTTGAATACTTTGTGTATCAGAACCAAAAGTTGCTGGAGAGATAGAAATAGTAGAACCTCCTTGTTTGCTAGTATAGCTTACAGTTTCAGTAGTATAAGTAGCAGGAATTACTCTTAATACTTTACTTGCGTCTTTAACCATTACTTCTTCAGTAACTGTCTTAAATGTAGCAGGAACTGATCTTAATACTTTGTAAGAAGGGCTTACTTGAATATCTACAGTTTGGTTTTCATAGATATCTGGAGTAGTACATCTTACGTAACATTTTCCAGGTTCTGGGTTAGACGGTAAATCTTGAGCAAACATCCCAAGTCCAGTAGCAAATGCTACCATAGAAAGAACTAATTTCTTCATCTTAAAAGAATTTTATAGTGTTGATTTAAATTTATGATTACAAATAAAATGACTCTTATCTGTGAGATAGGATATTTTATTAATTTTTAGAAATTATTTTCGATAAAAGATCACATAATGCGATAAAATACAAAAATGAACTTCATTACATTTTTATAAAAAACAGCAAGTAAGTTATTTATATTAAAAAATAATCTACAAAGTTACTGATTATTTAATACATATATCACGGCTTGTTCATAAAAAATAAATGCATATCCTATATCTAGATATTTGTT
>WTKB01000121.1:4939-7065 GCA_011524575.1 Aquimarina sp. | reverse complement strand
TTTAAACAAGCTCTTAACTAAAAGGATAAAACTTCTTAGTAGATAAACTTTTATTAAAGTAAAATATCACATAAGTAATTCATTATCAAAAAATAACTAACTGTTAACTCAAAGATAATATTCAAAATTAACTGTTAATTTAAATATATTGGTATTTTTATATAAAGTTTCATTAAAAAAATATAATCATGCCAGAGAGTGAATACCAACTTACAGTTGAGGGTTTTATGAATGCATCAAATTCATTTCAAACAAAAGACAAAGATACAAATAGAGAACATCTTATACTGCTTGCAACTACTGAAAGAAATCGTTCAAGTGAAGCTCTAGATATTCTTTTAGAAAAGTATTTAAATGCTGAATTAGGGGAAAATCAGACAGATTCAGACAGAACTAGAGTTTTAATGGATTTGGATCGTAGCTTAGAAACCGATTATTACGAAATAGCTAGAAACCCTAACATTACCACAGATAACTTAGATAAAGAACAAGCAATTCATAATATTTTTAAAAGAATCTATGAGAAAGTACACCTAACAACATTAATGGCAGGCAAGATGCAACGTCAACAGGATAAATTAGCCAGTAGACGTGCAACTTTGGGTCAGCAACAAGGTAAGACTCAAGAAAAAAAGAGATCATCTTCACGAACTATGTAGTTTTGTAAAAAGAAAAAACTCATTTCTTTTAAGCTCTTAGGCATATTCGAAAAAAAGCCCAGTTTTGAAGCTGGTTTTCAAAAACAGATCTTAGAAGTCATTTCTAATGATCTGTTTTTGTTTTTTGAGCATCAAAGGTTTCGTTCTTGATTTGGATTTTAAAATTTCCCATGATTTTTTTTGTGCCAATACAGGTCACTCCCACACTTGTTTTTTTTAAAAAAAAAGGTGGTTTTTTTGGTTTGAGATTTGTTTTTCTGTAACCGAAGCATTTACCCTGATGAATTTCAAGAAAAGAAGCACCATCTTTATTTTTTGTTTCTTTTGTGTTCATTCAAAATAAAATATTTTAAGTATTTTATTTTGAATGATCTAAAATTAAAAACCTAAAAATAGTACATAATAAATATTTTTGTAAGACTACTTGTTATTTTTTTAGTTTTAATGGTTATTTTGTCGATTTTTATTAACCTTATAGCTATATGTAATGAGTTTATATACTGATAGTTAGTATTTTCGTGTGTTGTTATTTATTTTTGTGCAAGTTAAATAGTTAAAAAAAAATAAAATGCCTTTACGAGACGAAGATATCATTAGTGAAAATCTAGTAAACCTTGCAGAACGAACTGGTGCTAATGTATCTAATGGTACAAGTTATAGTTGTATTTTTTGGGGAAACTCTTTTTTAAGGTTAGTTTCTCTTAATCAGAATAACATTTCATCAGGAAGAGATGTAATCAGTCCTCAACGTGCTTTTGCAGAATTCCTTGAAGATCTTATTGATTTTACTTCAGATTTACCAAATGATAATGCTTTTTTAAAGGAAGTTTGTGAATTTCTTGATCAGAATAGGGAAGAATTTCGATATAATAAAGAATTTCTAGAGCAATTATACGAAAGAACGCAAAAAGCTAGTCCTGATAACAGATCTAGTGTTTTTCAATTCTTTTTAGATAAAAATTTAAATATATCTCCATTCTTTAAAGAGCAGTGTAGATTAAAATATAATTTAGAGCATCCAGCTCTTGATTTATTACATGATTTTCCAGCAGTTAGTTCTAGTAGAAAAGAAAATAACAAAGTCAAGAGAGACTTTATAATTAAATTCCTTAACAAAAATTTTCATACTAATGGAATTATTAAAGTACGTGCGATCAATGATTTTCTTGCTTCTGGTCAAGATGTTGCCGCAAAAAAGGCTTTCTTAGAACTTATTCCTAAAATAAAAGCTAATTTAGAGATAAATGGTAATGTATGTAATCGAGAACTTCAAGTTAAATCTAAAGAAATTTTTGAAAAATTATGCAGTCCTGAATTATTAGCTTCACAAGATGCGTTATCAGAAATTCAGCAGCTATCAACTGAATTAGATGCATTAAAGTTAGGATACCTAACAAGAAATGGAATGGGAATTGATTGCTTTGATGCCCGTTCTTTCACAGTTACTATTAACTCTCCTAATTCAAA
>WTKB01000121.1:0-4839 GCA_011524575.1 Aquimarina sp. | reverse complement strand
TCAATTTTTAAAAAATATCATATTAAAAAAACCAAAGAAATATAATTATAAAGTTTCTTTGGTTTTTTTATGTATTGGTGCGAAAAATAGGAATTTAGTTTAAGAGCTTGTTTAAACTCACTACTTCCTGTAATTCAAAAGTTTTATTGCAGTCTCTTTATCTTTTTCAATAGCTTGTTGCAATGCTGTTATAGATTCAAATTTTTGTTCATCTCGAATACGATCTAATAACTGAATTTGGAGCTTGGTATCATAAAGATCCTTTTCTAATTCAAAGAAGTACGTTTCAACACTAATGGTATCTTGATCTTCAATAGTCGGACGTGAGCCTATATTAGTCATACCAAAATAAGTTTCTCCGTTTATGATTGCTTTTGATAGATATACCCCCGATTTAGGAATCAGTTTGTAATCCTCTTTTATATGTAAGTTGGCTGTAGGAAATCCAATGGTTCTTCCTAATTGTTTACCATGTATTACCGTACCTGTAAGTATAAAAGGATAGCCTAAGTAATTATTTGCTTTTTTGATTTCTCCTGCTAATAAAGCTTTACGAATTTTAGTAGAACTAACGGCTATAGATTCTATTTCTTGTTTTGAAATTTCTTCTACTTCAAAATCTAATTGTTTGGAGTAGGCTTTGAGATCTATGATATTAGCTGATCGGGCTTTTCCAAAATGATGATCGTAACCAATGACGATTTTTTGACCATCTAATTGTTTACAAAGAAGGTCTCTTACATAGTCTTCTGCCGATAGGTTTGCAAACTCTTTATCAAAAGGGTGTATTACTAAATGTGGTAATCCTGTGGTTTCTAGGATTTGTTTGCGTTCCTCAATGGTATGGATTAGTTTTAAGCCAGAATCTTTTTGTAAAACCATTCTTGGATGTGGAAAGAAGGTGAGCAATACAGGTGAAAGTTCATCGTTTTTGGCTATTCTAAGTAATCGTTCTATAATTTTTCGATGTCCGATATGTACACCATCAAAAGTACCAATAGTTACTACACTTCTCTTGGAATTAGTGTACAATTTTGCATTTTTGTAGGTTTTCAAGTAAGGGTAAAATTAAAGGGTATGAATTTTCACAAAGATACTTTATTATTCGCTTTTAGGCATTTTGCCATTAAAAGTATTCATGGTTTTTGCAAGTCCTGCTAAAACGAAGTTTTCAATAGCATCTGCCGCTTCTTGGTTACGAATACTAAGGTCGTTTTGTTCTTTATCCGACCATTTTCCTAATACATAATCCACTTGTCGTCCTTTACCAAAAGTGTTTCCAACACCAAATCGAAAGCGAGGGTAGGTACTGCTATTTAGTTTTTCTTGAATATCTTTGAGTCCATTGTGTCCTCCAGCACTACCTTTGGGCTTGATTCTAAAAGCTCCAAAATCTATATGAATATCATCGGTAACTATTAATAAGTTTTCAGGATTTATTTTTTCTTTTTGCATCCAATACAACACAGCTTTACCACTAAGATTCATGTAAGTGTTGGGTTTTAAAAGAATAACTTTACGTCCTTTTAGGTTAAAACTGGTAAGATCACCTAACTTTTGTGTAGTAAATGTAACAGCATTTTTTTTAGCTAAAGTATCCATTACTTTAAAGCCAATATTATGACGTGTTTCGGTGTATTCTGCACCAATATTTCCTAGCCCAACAATTAAATATTTTTTCATAATATCTTCTTCTTTAATTTCTTTTCTGAGCCGATCTTTAAAGATTAGCTTTTTGAAAAATGAAAACATACTTCAAATAATAAAACCATTTTTTTTTACCTATTATCCTTTCAAATGATTGTAAGTAAATGCTGTAATGTGTTTAAATCTGCTCTTAAAAAAAGGTGTTTGAAACTAATTTCAAACACCTTTTTTAAATTTTAAATACTTTTTAAAAGCATAGAATAGGTTTATTCTTCTTCTGTAGCTGTAGCTGCAGCCATTGCATTACGAGAGTTTTTCACTTGACATACAATTGCACTTTCTGGGTGAAGAAATTCATAACCTTCATTAGCAAGGTCACGGATGAATAATTTATTTCCGATGTTTAATCCAGAAATATCTCCTTCGATAACATCAGGTAACGCTCCAGGAAGTCCTTTTACTTTAAGTCTTCTGAAGTTGAATTTTAAGTTACCACCAATTGCAACACCAGGAGAATTTCCAACAGTTTTTACTGGGATCTCCATAGTAATAGGTTTATCTTCAAAGATCTCTACGAAATCAATGTGTAAGATTCTATCTGTCACTGGGTGAAATTGGATGTCTTGCATTACTGCATTAATTACAGTTCCGTCTTCCAATTCTATAGCTGCTGTGTACACATTTGGAGTATACACCAGCTTTTGGAATGCGATTTCTGATGCAGTAAAGTGTGTAACAGTGTCTCCACCATAAACAACACAAGGTACCTGTTCAGCATTACGTAGGGCTTTTGTTGCCTTTTTCCCTAAGCTTTCTCTTTTAGATGCTTTGATTGTGAATAATTTCATGGGTATATATAGAATTAAATAATAAATTTAGAAGATATAGAACGGTATTCGTTAATGCTTTTCAGAACCTCAGCAAAAAGTTCTGCACAACTTACAACCGTAATTTTACTACACTCTTGGCTTAGTGGAATGGTATCCGTTACAATAAGTTCTTCAAGTTTAGATTCTTCAAGGCGTTTGTAAGCTGTTCCAGAAAGTACTGGGTGCGTACAAATTGCTCTTACAGACTTTGCACCTCTTTCAATCATAAGGTTTGCTGCAGTGGTAAGAGTACCTGCTGTATCTACCATATCATCTACCAGTACAACGTTTTTACCCTCTACGTTACCAATCAGTTCCATGTGAGAAATTACATTAGCCTTTTCACGCTGTTTGTAACAGATCACTACATCACTCTCCATTTTTTTGGCATAAGAATATGCTCTTTTAGATCCTCCCATATCAGGAGATGCAATGGTTAAGTCTGGGATGTTTAAAGATCTTAAATACGGTAAAAATATAGTTGATCCAAAAAGATGATCTACAGGTCTTTCAAAGAAACCTTGTATTTGTGGTGCATGTAGGTCCATGGTTACAATACGGGTAGCACCAGCAGTTTCTAACATTTTTGCAATGAGTTTTGCTGCAATAGGTACTCTCGATTTGTCTTTGCGGTCTTGACGTGCCCATCCATAGTAAGGAATTACTGCAGTTACGTGCTTTGCCGAAGCTCTTTTTGCTGTATCGAGCATTAAAAGAAGTTCCATAAGGTTATCCGCAGAAGGTTGCGTAGAACCAATGAGGAATACTCTAGATCCTCTAACGGTTTCTTCAAAAGAAGGTTGGTATTCGCCATCACTGTATCTTGTAGTAATGATATTTCCTAGAGTAGCTCCGTAGGAGGTGGCAATTTTTTCAGCCAATTCTTTACTTTGTGAACAAGCAAAGAATTTTGCTTCTGCAATGTTAGAAGACATAATGTATTGGTAATTAATTTTTAAGGATAATTTGCTTCCAAGTGTATTCTTGCCGCAAATTTAAGGCTTTAAAAATAAAATTCGGAGGCGTACACTAAAAATATTGTCAAATCTCAAAAGTTTTTATACATTTGTCTTCTCTAGTATATTTTATATATTCTTATCTTGCTCAAGTGGCGGAATTGGTAGACGCGCTGGATTCAAAATCCAGTTCTTTCGAGAGTGTGGGTTCGATTCCCACCTTGAGTACTAAAACCCTTGTAAATCAATTGATTTACAAGGGTTTTTTTGTTTATTGTATCGTGTTTGTACCGTTAAAAGTAAACCAATAACGGCAAACTTTTGAATTACAGTCTGTATTCAGCTTAAACAAGCTCTAATTTACTCCAACAAGTTCTACATCAAATATTAAAGTAGCGTTTGGTGGAATCACTCCGCCAGCTCCGCTTGCTCCATAACCTAAATGAGAAGGAATTACAAAACGTGCTTTGTCACCTACTTGTAATAAGGCAATACCTTCATCCCATCCTTCAATTACATGACCTTGACCAAGTGGGAAAGCAATAGGTTCTTTTCTTTTGTATGAAGAATCGAATACATTACCGTTTGTTAAACTTCCTTTGTAGTGTACAGATACTTCTTTACCTTTTTCTGCTTTAGCTCCAGTTCCTTTGCTGATTATTTTGTATCTAAGACCACTTTCTGTTTTTTCAAAACCAGCAGCGTGTTCTTCTAGTTCTTTTTCCGCATTTTTTGCAGCTTCTTCTATTCTTTTAGCTCTAGCTCCTTCAAAAACACGAAAGCTTTCTATGGCATTAAAAGATTCGGCCTCACTACCTACAGCTTCGATAGTTACGCTCTCCATCACATCACCTTGAGCAATACTATCTACTATATCTTGACCTTCAATTACCTTTCCAAAAACAGTGTGTTTTCCATCTAACCAAGGAGTTGCAGTGTGTGTGATAAAAAACTGACTTCCATTAGTTCCAGGTCCTGCATTTGCCATAGATAATACACCTGGTGTATCGTGTTTAAGATCTGGGTGGATTTCATCATCAAATTTATACCCAGGATTACCTGTTCCTGTTCCTTGTGGACAACCTCCCTGAATCATAAAATCAGGAATTACACGGTGGAACTTTAATCCATCGTAGTATTTTTCTCCTTGTGGTTTTGCACTATTTTCTAAATTTCCTTGTGCAAGGGCTACAAAGTTTCCTACTGTACCGGGTGTTTTTTGGTATTCTAATTCTAAAGTAATTGTACCTTTATTAGTTGCAATTTTAGCGTATAGACCGTCTTGTGCCATGATTTTAAAAATTTTAGTTCGGCAAATATACGTTTTCCTAAGATTAATCGGTATATCCTATGCATTCTTTTGGTAG
>WTKB01000238.1 GCA_011524575.1 Aquimarina sp. | reverse complement strand
GCCCAATCATTAGATTACCCGCAACGGAATAGTTGAAAATTTGGCTTTTAAGAATGAGTAGATTAAAAATAAAATTTTAGTTTATTTATAATGAATACTCTGTAGCTCTAAATGCTTTCCTATCAAAAAACTATATTAGTACTTTTCCGTAAAGAATATTCTTTTCGACGTTTTTTGAGTGATTAAGATAAATTGCCGAAACCAAAGTTTTGACTCTGAGGTAGGTTTTAGTAAATTGCTTTAAACAAAGAAGCTACGCTTTATAGCGTGGTGTTGCGTGTAACAAAAATAACGAACTGAAATTAAAATATGGGATTTTTAAAAAGACTATTTAGCAAAAAAGAAATGCCAGTAGAAAAGGAATTTACAGAAGAAGAGCATGAAAAAGATTATGAGTTAAAATCTGAAGGACTTGAAAATGTTCTTGGAAAAATGCACAACGTAGTAGGACACGCTATAATTCCTTTCTCAATTGGAGGAGCAGTTGACATGTATTACTTTCCGAATCACATAAAAGGAACTGCATTTGCAACAATGGAATTATTAGATCCAAACGGAAATGGTCCAAAGAAAAACAGAATAGGAACTTATGAATTAGTAGCTTTCACAAAGCATGACTATAATGGAAGTGAGAAAACTCAAACAGCATTCAATCTAATAGAAAGAAAAGCTTGTGGATTTTTAACAGCAATAGGAATGTATTCCTCACAAGCAGTTTTGAATCCAAAAGAGACAATAGAAATCCCTAATGGAAAGAATGAGGAAAACACTTGTTTAGTTTTTGACTTATATGAACCTGATGGAAAGAAATTCAAAATCGGAAATAGAGAACATCACCTTTTACTTTGTATGCAACTATTTAGAAGTGAAATGGACTTTGCTAGACAGAACGGAAGTGATGAATTGTTTAAAATATTAAAAGAAAAAGGTGTTTATCCGTATAGTGACTTGGATAGAGAACCTGTAATATAAAAGCCTATACACGGTAATGGCTATAAGTAATTGCTTGTTCTTCTGAGAATTCGTATGGATTTTAAGTTTGGTATCTACTTGCAAAGTTAATCGCTAACACACGTAACTTTTATAGCCAATTTGTGATAACACATCAAGAAAACTTTAGAACTGATAAATAAATATAAATATATAGCTGGAGTTTTACCGACAATTGGAATTTTAATATTTGTCGGACTCTATGTTTATTCTGCCCAATTATACCCTGGAGGATCACAGGCAAATTTAAACTCAGTCGGATATGACTGGATAAATAATTACTGGTGTAATCTTATGAATGAAAATGGAATGAATGGACAAACTAATACCGCTAGACCTTATGCGATAACAGCTATGATTATTCTGTGTGTTAGTTTAACAATATTTTTTATACAGTTCGCACAAAAAATTGCCCAAAATCGATTTTGGAAATTTACAATTAAGATATTCGGAATTTTAGCAATGACATTTGCCGTTTTAATTTTTACTAAGTATCATGATTTAATGACCACCTTATCAAGTATATTTGGTGTTTTTGTAGTTGTAGGAATCGTTTGGGAAGTATATAAAAGCAAACTCAATATATTTAAGTTTGGAGGAGTTGTTTGCTTAATGCTTTTAGGAATAAATAACTATATCTATTATAGTGGAAACGGAATAGAGTATTTACCATTAATTCAAAAAATTACATTCGTTGTGGTTTTGATATGGATAATAGGACTGAATACTAAAACTTTTTTAACCTCACAAATGGAAAAGAGTACAAAGGATAAATACCTAACAAACACTGAAAACTTATTCCCGACTCTTTCGGATAATAAAAGATAATTTGCCGAAACCAACGTTTCGACGCTGAGGTAGGTTTTAAAAAGATGCTTTGCTTTATATCATGGCGTTGTATTTAATTGAACGAATTAGAATGTTTTTTTTCATACAGTTAATAATCAATCTTATTCGATTATCTAGAAATTTAAAGAGATTAAATAAATTGAATGAGTTAAGGTCGCCAAACAATCTTG
>WTKB01000161.1 GCA_011524575.1 Aquimarina sp. | reverse complement strand
ATGTAAATCTTTTTAAAGTGATCCAAGTTCTTAAAATTGTGGATTACAGGAAGTATTGAGTTTCAACAAACTCTAAATCATACTCCCTAAATTTATAGTATTGATAATATCAATATATCTTGGGAAAAAAAAGTTCCACTTATGGGAGTAATGGAACATTTTTTGATTTATGTGTGTTTTTCTTAATATATAAACATGACTAATAATAAATTTAAAATATTAACTTTGAAATTATAAAACATTTAAATAATTAACTATGAAAAAAATTAGCATTTTAATACTTTCTTTCTTTTGTTTCGGACTAATTTCTTGTAATGACAGCAATAAGAAAGAACAAGAAAAAACAGAGGTCTCTACAGAAAAAATAGAAGCGATAGAAAAAGAACTCGACAAAACAAATGAAGAGTTAAATAATAAAGCGAAAGAAGCTGAAGATGCTCTTAATGATTTAGGAATTTAGATATAAAACAAAAACAAATAGCATGAAAAATATAACAAGAATATTAGGACTACTTACATTAATATTTTCATTATCAGTAACTTCGGGTTTTTCACAAGGTAAGTCTCAAGGAAAAGGAAGGGCAAACAAAGTAAAAGAATATGTTGATGATAAGGTTGATGATTTGGAAGAAGAAGCCGAAAAAATCAAGCAAAAGGGTAAAAAGGAAAAAGTAAAAAAGGAAAACAGTTCTAAACCTAATAAAAAAGCAAAAGAATATATTGAAAATCAGACTGATGATTTTGAAAATGAATCTGATAAAATCAATAAAAAAGTAAAAAAGGAGAAGAATAACCTCAAAGCTAATAAAGAAGAAAAATCAAATAAAGGCAATGCTTATGGTCAAAATAAAGGGGACATGAGTGGCAAAGAGTTTGGTAAATCTAGGTCATTAAGAGCTAAAGAAAAAATAAAACGTACTAAAGACAATCTTAATAAAAATGAAGAGGTGTTGCGTAAAGGAAGAGATAAAGTAAAAAAAGCAAAAGAAAAGATTTCGAAAGAACGTGCTGAAAAAGGGTCTGATGACCAAGAAATTAAACAGCAAGAAGCTAAAATTAAAAAGGCTGAAGAAAAACTAAATGATCTTGAAGAGGTTATAAACAAGGGAAAGAACAAGGTGAAAATAAAATCTAAAGAAATTGATAACTAGACTTACAATCTGGGCATAGTCAAAACACTGCTATAATTATCAAAAAACGGCTTGTTTTACTGCCTTTAATCAATCTCTATTAAGTAAAAATGTTCCATTTCTGAAGAGCAATATTCTCAAGATTATTGGGAAGGAAAAAAACACACTTTCTGAGATAGTGCCAAAAAAATGTTCCACTAATGGGAGTAGTGGAACATTTTTGAGGTATTACGCTGTTTAATAGGGTTTTATATTTTTATTTTCCATTCTGTTTGTAGCGTTGGCTTTATTCAATTTCTATTTTATCTATTGCTGCCATTATTCTATCTGTTTCAGTTAGCGCCACTATAATTTTCTGATAATGTAAAATATCTTCAAATTTCAATTCTCTTTCCTTTCTGTCTTTTAGCCATTTTTGTGCGGGTTGGTAACCGCCAATATAAAATTCCCAAGCTGTTACAGGAACGTTGTCAAAATATTTGCTTTCATTTATCCAAATTCTACCCAATTGCTTTTCGGTGTCGGTTATTTCCCAATCTTTCTTTCCGATTTTTGTGGTGATTACATTATGGTCGTTTTCGGCATTTTCTACCATTTCATAACTGGTAATGTAATCCTCAACTTTGTTGCTTTCTAAAAGATGAATTTCTCTAACTTCTTTACCCAATTTCACTAAATCCCAAAACGTTTTCAAGTCTTTTGGATAGGGAACTCTTGGAAAATCTATTTTTAAAAACTCCTTGTATTTCTCTCTGTAAGTTGGTGAGTGTAAAACAGCATAGATGTAATCTAAAATATCTATTGGTGCAAAAGTGTTATTAGTTTCTTCTTTTTCGTTGGTAAATGTTAAATCTAGCTTTTTAGCTATTTCAGTTACTATTTCT
>WTKB01000283.1 GCA_011524575.1 Aquimarina sp. | reverse complement strand
AGGAACTTGAAAATTTTTTATTTCAGATGCTAAGATCTGAAATTGATGATCATATTGTTAACCACCCTTTATTTGAACAGGTAAAATCAAAATTAGAAGAAGTTCTTGAAGAACAAGTTAAATGGAATATGCTTAAAGCAGAAATATTAAGTACTCCTCCTGATAATGTTTCTATTTCAGTTATCAATAAAGCGGTTGATTGTATCAAAACATGCTTAGGTATTTCTATTAAAGAGGCTTTGGATGTTTTAGAAAGTCAAGTAGAACATGATGGACGAAAACTAATTGATTTTACCGCACCTTCAATAGAAAGACATAAACAAAGACTTATAAGTGAGGAGAACTCTTTTGAAACATTACGACATGAGTTTATTGCTGATATAGATGCAGCTTGTACTAGACAGAGAAGAAGGTCTTCAGAGATTACTCCTGTTGAAGAAGAAATAAGGAATATCTCTTTATTAGGAAAGGCTCTTATTGATAATTCTTCATATAGTGAAAACAGGTATAGAATTCTAGAAGAAAATGCAACTAGAATAGGTAGTAAACGTGCTAAAAAAGAATTTTTTGAAATAAAAATTAAAAAAGCAAAGCATGATATTGTTCGAAGCCTCATTAAACAAGATACCTTAGATGAATTACGTAGATCCTATACGGCTTGTGCTAATTCAGAATGGGAAGACAGTCAAAAAAGAGAAGTTCTTAACCCGCTTATCACTCAGGCCTATATGAATATCGTAGAAGGATTTCGTTGTTTATACCCCAAAGAACTTCATGATGTGCCTTCTTCTAAAATATTAAAGAAGCTATCCAATCAGTTAGATCCTGTTACATTAGAAAATGTAGGTGATATATCAGGAAATACTTCTATTTTAGATAGAACTATTGCTTTACTCGAAATAAAAGAAGTTATTGACAAAGACCCTAACCTTACTCCTGAAGATGTGCAAAATCGTCTCAAAGAACACTTACCTACTATAGCTAGTAGCTATGAGGGTCGAGAAATACCTTTAAATAATCAAGTAATAACAAGCCTTAAAGCGTTAAAGAAAGAATTATGTAATGACTTATTTTTAACTGATAATTTAAGAAAAATATTAGGCATAGAGGTTGCTACTAAAAGCAGACTATCTCAATTTTTAAGGTCTATTAGAAGAAGAAGAAGAACAGCTAACAGCACTACAAATTCTCAGCAAGCTACTGCTACTATGTTATCTAGAAAATTGAGAAGATAATACTAGGTGGTATGCTGAACTGTCAAATTTTGAAAGTACTCTTTTTAACTAAAAGAGTGCTTTCTTTGTTACTCCTTGATACTATCGACACTATCCCAAAATCTGTGTAAGTTTTAAAAATTAGGGTTTGTATTGCCTTTAAACAAGCTCTTAGATTTTTGTAGGTCGTATAGGGTTACGACGAACCCCTTCTTTGAATTCTTGCCCTATAGAACTCTCTAGAGCAAATACATTTCTCCTTACAGCATTTGTTCTAATTTCTGATGTATTTTGATTTACTTGTTTTTCAATTTGATTTCTAATAATCCCTTTCATGGTTTGTACAATAAGTAAGTTTAAATCGTCAGGGAAATCATTTTTTTCAATAAATTCATCTCGAAAAGAGTGTAATAAATTTGATAATTCTTTTTGGAAATTCTCAGAACCTGTGCTTCCTAAAGTAATTACTTTTTTCATTTGAGGTAAAAACGGCATTAAATATCCTTTTATTCTTCTTGCTAAAACATCATGTTCTTTCTCGAATGCGTGTATGAGTAATTGTAAATCTTTATTAGATAAAAGCGGTAAGTTTTCTTCCGATTGTGTCTTGTTTTGCCTTGATGCACTTGGGAAATCTACCGCCAAAGAGGGCATTTGTGGGTCTTCTAATCGAATAATACTTTGTAATACACGCTCCATTGACATATCTCCTCGTAATACTCCTATAATAAAATTGTTATATTTTTTGAGACGGTTTTGAATGAGAGATTTCTTTTCTTTAATATACTTTGATAGTACTACTTTGAGTAACTCACGATCTTGAGATGGAATATCAAAGTCTTGATCTATGCCTTTATGTAAATTCTTTTCTAAAACATGACCGGCAATTACACTAACAGTAAGATGTCTTAGTGGAGAAATGGTATTCACATATTTAGCTATAGTTGCTTGTCGCTCATCAATTTTCTGTGACAAAACCTCTTTAGCTCTTTCAATAGTTGTTTGTGGTATATCTCCATGACTTTTTATTTGGTTTTCTAAATCTTCTAGTAATTGTTCTTTGGTGACATCACCTCTAATAACACTATCTATATGTATAGGAAAATCGCTTAAATATTCTGAAACCAGTTGTTCTTGTACCTTTTCTTTAAAAGTTTTGATTACCAGTTCACAATAGGTATTATTTATGATTTCTTCTGCATTTAAATGACGATCTATATCTAAAAGAACAGTATCAATAGACTTTCTTCCTTCAATAATTTGTGGTATTTCATTTAAAAAGCTTTCTAAATCTTTAGTTATTTTTTCTTCTAAAAAATTTTCTATTATTTTTTTTGAGTGGGCTTTATAGTTATCAATAAATGTAGTATTCTTAAGGGAATAGATATCAATAATATCTTCAATAATAGATTTGGGATCTAAGCTTGTAGCTGTATTTAGTTTAGAGGTTAGTTTTAGATATAATTCTTTATCTAACGACTCCGTTAGTTCAATGTTATGTTGTTTGAAATAGTCTTTATCTTCTCCAATATAAATTTCTTCACCACTAGGAGAAATTAACATATAAAATCCTTTTCCTCCTTTACCTTGTCCTTCAAATTCAAGATCTCCCCACACAGGAATTTTATCAGTACAATACGTCTTGATTAATACTCCTTTATCAGCAGTGTGTAAGGTAAAAGGAGATACATAATCTAAAACAATTTCAGATTGAGGAGCAAAAGAATCATAAGCTCTTTTTTCTTGATTTCTGTAAAAAATTCGCTCTAATACCATATTAAAATAGTTAGAAGAGTGATTGTTTAAGTGTTTACGACTTAGGTTTTTGGTGATGTATAACAAGCCTTCATCAACTTTTTTTTTACGTTTTTCAAGTAGAGCTGTCATCTCTTTATGCTCACGCATCCAATACCTTCTTCCTTCATTAGTGCCTGAAAGTCCTTTTAAATATAAACCTATTTTAACTTCTTCAAAATATTCAAGTAGTGTAATATGTCCTTTCAAAAATTTATCACGTTGATGTGCTAATAAACTATCTCCTACACGTTTATTTCTTTGTTTTAATTGCTTTGGAGTTAAGCCTTCATTTCTTGTTGATCGAATTGTTTTAATTGGAATAAATTTATTGTTTTCAATTTTTGAAGTGATATCCATGAGATAATTAGCTTGAAACTCTTTATTTTTTACTCCTAGTACCCTAAAAGCTTCATCGACATGACTAGATAAAACCGTACAAGAACATTCTCCAGAAAGATGTCTGTTTAAAGGACCTTCTAATAAGGCATCTAATTCAACTTCTTTTCTTACATTTTCATATAAAAAATAGTCTTTATCAGTACCTATATAACATTGGGTTAAATCATAAGAACGTGCAAAATATATAGGGACATCAGTTGTTTGTAGTAGCCAATTTCTCTGTTGTTGTGTACTTATTAACCGATCGTTACCTCCAAAATCAACGGTTCCGTCTCTAAAAGTACGTATAAATGCCTGATTTCTTCTAGACCTAACAAGTAAGCCCGTATTCACTTGTTCTATCACTCCTGAAGATCCTCCTTCGGTATGATATACCCCAATACCTAAAGAACTATTGAGTTCGTCTTCTATTCCTGCTAATAGTCTTTCGGGTTGTGCTACGGGTTGTGCTACGGGTTGCTCTGTTTCTACGGTGGGTGTAACTGTTGTAAAAGCTCTGAGATCCTCAGCTCTTTCCGTAAGAAAGCCTGAAATTTCTTGTGCTCTTTGCGAATCAATGCCTCGTTCGAGTATTAAAACATCTCCACCTTCACCAGTAACATTCGGCATTTCTGATAATGCCCCATTATATAGTTTACTTCTTTCTACTAATTTTGAGGAGGAAAATCCTACATTCTCTAACAATTCTTCAGTTAGTTCGTGATATGGATCTTGACTATGAGCACCTGTATTTGCTGCATGTTGATTCTGACTAACGGGTTCATCGTCAATAGTGCTGTTTGTTAAGCCAAACATATTGCAAGACAAACGATCTATGAAACTCAAAAAAGGATTCGTATTATTAGCTACTTCTGCTCCTAATTGAGAATTGCCTATTTGCCCTCCAGTTCTTAATTGTTGGTTTATTAAATTCCGATTTCGACCTATATGTAAGTGAAGGTCTCCTGGTTGTATGTGAGCTGGTACTACTGTCCTTGCTTCTATTTTTCGTATGGCACCAATACTATATAACCGACTAAAACCATTTAATTGTGAATTTGCACCCCTTTCTATGAAGTGATACTCCATGTTTTCATCTCTGAAATCAATAGTTATGCCCATTTTTTTATTTTTATGTTATGATAGTATGTTGATTATTACCTACCAAATACTTTTTATAAAAAAGATGATATAACTCGTTGTATACTGATAAAAAATGGTTTAACTATGAAAGCTCTTAAACAAGCATTAACTCATAGGTCTTAAATGCTGGGATTTTTAGATTTAAATTCTTAAACGTAAACTTCGGCTTAGTAATAGTGTAGGTAAAAGAATGAGATTGGATAACATGGCAAAAAATAATGTTGCAGATACTAGTCCACCAAGAGATTGCGTGCCTCCAAATCCTGAGAGTAAAAATACACCAAAACCAAAAAATAAGATCGTTGAGGTATAAAACATACTTAGTCCAACTTCTTTAATGGCGTTATGTGCTGCCAGTACAATTTCTTTTGGATGTTTTTCTAGTTCTTGTTTGTATTTGGCTAAAAAGTGAATGGTGTCATCTACAGATATTCCAAAGGCGATACTAAATACTAAAATAGTAGAGGGTTTAATAGGTAAGCCTAAATATCCCATGAGTCCAGCAGTAATTAAAAGCGGAAGTAAATTAGGTAATAAAGCAACAAGAATCATTCGCCAAGACTTGAACATAGAAAGCATAATTACTATAATAAGTAATACGGCTAATGCTAACGATTGTATGAGGTTTTTAACCAAGTAATTTGTTCCTTTTTGGAAAAGTAAAGCCCTACCTGTAAGATGAACTTCATAGCGGTCACTTGGGAAAATGTCTTTAATGGTGGCATGTATTTCTTTTTCGAGTATTTGCATCCTTTCTGTACCAATATCTTGCATATACGTAGATATTCGTGCATACCTTCCTGTAGGATCGATGTAATTTGATAACAAACTTTTGGTATCAGAACCTTCAAAAGAATTTAAGTAGGGCTTCATAAAGTTACGCTCTTGATTACTGGGTAGTTTGTAGTAGTTGGCATTCCCTTTATAATAGGCTTGTTTTGCAAATTTAACGGCATTAGTAATGGATTTTCCAGAGGTGAGTTCCGGAGTGCGTTTTAAGAAATTATCCAAACGATCCATTTTTTTTAGAAAAGCTAATTTGTAAGCTCCTTTTTCCTTTTTAGTATCTATGAAAATTTCAAGAGGCATTACCCCTCCAAACTCTTTTTCATAAAATAAAATATCTTTAAAAAAGGTAGTTTTACGAGACATTTCATCTAACATACTTCCTGAAACTTTCATTTTAGAAGCACCATATCCACTAATTATTAAAAGTAAAAGTGTGATGATATATACCTTTGAGCGGTGATGATTTACCACATGAATCATTTGCTCTATAAGCTTAATAAGCCAGCCTCTTTTTAAATGTTCTAGTTGTCCTGTTTTTGGAAAAGGCATAAAACTATATAGTGTAGGTACTACTAAAATACACAATACAAAAAGCCCTAATATACTTAAAGCCGCAATGCACCCAAATTCATAAAGAAGTGTACTAGATGTCAACATAAAGGTGGCAAAACCCATGGCTGTTGTCACATTGGTCATTAGTGTGGCATAACCTACTTTAGAGATCATTAAACTTAGCGCCTGTGTTTTATCTTGACTTTTCAGTACTTCTTGTTGGTATTTATTAATAAGAAATACACAGTTTGGAATTCCTATAACAATAATTAACGGAGGAATTACCGCTGTAAGTACTGTAATTTGATAGTGCATGAGTCCAAGAAATCCAAAAGCCCAGCATACCCCAATAACTACGGTAACAATAGAGATCAATGTAGCACTAAACGATCTAAAAAAACAGAAGAACAAAAAGGAGGTAATTCCTAGTGCTGCAAGTAAAAACAAACGCATCTCTTGGAAGATATTTTGAGAGTTGAGCGTTCTTATATAGGGCATTCCCGAAATTTTAAGATCGATAGCCTGTGATTTTTCAAAATTTAGTAATAGCGGATTTATTTTTTTAAGTATAAAATCTCTTCGAAGTTCCGTATTTACAATTTCTTGTTTTACAAAAATAAGTGATTGAACGGCTGTTTTTTTAGAGTTATACAGGATATTCTCATAAAATGGCAATTGGGTAAATAGCGTGTTTTTAAAGGATTCAATGTTGGTTTTTGTTATCGAATCTGATGGGTTCTGTAATACATTTTGAAATTCAAAACGTTTATGCTTAGTATCTTTAACAAGAGTTTTTACATTAGAAAATGATAGTACTTGATCTACTTCTTTAAACGTAGCTATGGTGTCAAAGAGTGTGTTCCATGCTTTGAATTTTTCTTTAGAAAATAACGTGCTGTCTTGCACACCAACAAGCATTACAACACCTTCTTCTCCAAAATGATCTAAAAATTTATTGTAAAGGATATTTTCTGGATGATCATCAGGAAGTAGGTTCGCTTCTGTGAAAGAGAATTGAATGTTTTTCCATTGACTCACCATAAAAACGGTACAGGCTAATAAAGCCACACTAAAAGCAACTCTATGACGTAATAAAAAAGTAGCAAAAGTAGTCCAGAAAGAAAAACGCATTGTATATTTAGAATTTGTAGATAAAAAAAAGCCTTTTATAAAGTTCTATAAATAAATTTGTAATGAGAACTTTATAAAAGGCTTTTTTAATTTTGTATTGATTACAGTGTAAAAGTTAAT
>WTKB01000051.1 GCA_011524575.1 Aquimarina sp. | reverse complement strand
TGGTTTACTTTTAAACGATGCACATATCGAGATATTTAAATCTTTTTAAAGTGATTCAAGTTCTTAAAATTTTGGATTACAGGAAGTAGTGAGTTTAAACAAGCTCTTACTTAAAATTACTGTAAAATAGATTAGAAGATTTTTTCTTTATACGTATTAGAAAAATCAAGCACAGCCTTATGCTATGGTTTATTTTTATACTAAAGTAGAAAGTAAAAATGAATGATTTATTACGGTCATTTGGAGTAATAATTGGTATTAAAGCTTGTTTAAACTAAATACAAACTATACCATAATCCTTAAATTGATCATTTCCTGTTTGCTAAGAACACGCCATTTACCTCTAGGTAAATCTTTTTTCGTAATCCCTCCAAAACGTACTCTATCCATGTAAGTAACTTTGTAGTCAAGTTTCTCAAATAAACGAATGAGTGTACCATCAGAATGTTTTGAAGTTTGAATGCTTAATTCTTTTTTTCTCGCATCCTCCACAAAAGTAAGTTTATCTATTTTTATCTCTCTTTCTTTAACCCAAATTCCTTGCATAATTTTCTCATAATCCACCATCGACAATGGGCGACTTAAATGGATATGAAACAATTGCTCTATACGTTTTGAACTATTTAAATTAGATAAAAAATGCTCATCATTACTCATAATGATTAAACCTGAACTTTGTCTAAGCAATTTACTTGCAGGTTTAAGTAATTGTTTTGAAGCAGTTCTTGTGAGGTTATAAATTGTTTTTCTCTCATCTGTAGTTTTAAAATCTGCAGTGAAAGCTTTAGGTTTATTTAAGACTATATAATTATGTTTTGTAGCATTGATTAATTGTCCATCAAAACGAACCTCATCAGTAGGACTCACTTTAAAACCTAATTCAGTTATGATTTTACCATTAACTTTAACACTCCCCATGGCTATATATAAATCAGCATCACGCCTAGTACACACACCTGCATTACCTAAATATTTATTTAGGCGGACTTTATCCGTTGATGATTTCTTTTGTAATTGGGGAGGTAAACTCGTTTTTCTTACATCACTAGACTTTCCTTTTCCTTTTTTTGAAAATGTTTTTTTTGAAGAAAATGACTTTTTAGAGTTGGGTACGTCTTTCATGATGGTATTTTGAAATAAAAATAAATGTATTAGAAATTAAATTCCACAGCAAATTTACAAATAAACCAACACTCTAGGAAGATCGATAAAAATAACACAAAGAACACTAAAAGTAATGAGCATTTTTAATAGAAAATGTAACTCTAAATAATGTACTTTAGTTTTAGATTTTTGATTGAGGTAAATAAATAATGCCAAAGCTAATATTACAATAAAAATATAGATATTAAAATAAATATTCAAACTCAAATAACATACAGAAAATAAACTTCCTATAATTATGCTCAATGATATTCCTGTAAGTACCTTTTTGGTGATTGTATTTCCATAAACAACAGGAATTGTTCTATAATTACGTACCAAATCTCCTGAAAGATCCGCCTGATCTTTTACAATGGTCTTCATAATCACCATACAAAACATCAATAGCGGATACAAAAACAAATGTAATTGTGTATTTTCGTAATAAAACAATACTAATAAATAAGGAATCATTCCTAAAAATGCCGCTGAAATATTCCCAAAAACTACTATTTTATTGAGTTTATGGGAATGAAACCACATAATAAAAATATATCCACAAAACATTAAAAAAGCCTTGTAAGAAATAAGTAACGACAAACTAATTGCCAAAAAATTCAATAAAAAGTATAGATTTATTTTTAAACGAGAACTTATTAATCGATTTAAATAACTCTGAGTTGGTCGATTTATTAAATCTTTCTCACTATCATAAAAATTATTAATTATATAACCCGAAGCCACACAAATAGCCGTTGAAACTACCAGTAAGAAAAGATTCCTATCACTAATAATTTCATGTACCATGAGATTTTCTGGTGATATAATAAATATTGCAGAAAAATACTGTACAATAACTAATAAAAATAAGTTATGACCTCTTACTACCGAAAAAAGTAAAAAACTTTTAAATAAAAACCATTTAGTTTTTTTTTTCAACGCTAATGCAAGTGAAGCTTTGTCTTCCATAACAATCTAGAAATGATATACGAGCTCTAATTTATGCGGATATAATTTTTGTTTTGCTTTTTCAAAATCTGGAGCAAATCCTAAAATATATCCACCACCACCAGAGCCACATAGTTTTAAGAAGTAATCATTTGACTCAATACCTTTTTTCCAAAGTTTATGAAACTCTGAAGGAATCATAGGAGAAAAATGACATAATGCTAAGTTAGATAATTCTTTTATATTTGAAAATAAAGAACTTACATTTCCTTTTAAAAAATCATCCACACAATTATTAGTGTGTTTAATAAAATGATTTTTTAACATATTTCTAAATCCTTCTTGTTTCATTTTTTCCATAAACAAATGCACCATAGGTTCTGTTTGACCTACAAGACCACTATCAATTAAGAATACAACACCTGATTTATTATGTTGCATTTGCTTTGGAATGCCTGCTGTTTTTACATCATCTTTTGAATTAATAAGAATAGGCAAACTCAGGTAGCTATTTAATGGGTCTAAACCCGAACTATTTCCATGAAAAAAAGATTCCATGTAAGAAAAAATATGTTTTAGTTTTAATAAAACCTCCTTATTAAGTTCTTTTGAAATATCTATTTTATCTATGGCATACCTTTCATAAATAGCAGCTACTAACGCCCCACTACTTCCAACACCATACCCTTGAGGAATAGTACTTTCAAAATATAAACCTCTACTAATGTCTTGTGAAAAAGAATCTAAATCAAAACGCACTATTACTTCTTGACCTGTCTGTTTTAATGATAAATAATCATGAAAATCTTTTAGACTTTGATTTGATTTTATAAAATTAGTATCATCAAGTTCCAAACCTATTTTTAATACTCCTTTAAATGAATTATAAGGAATAGAAAGTGCTTTAGAATTTTTTATAATTCCGTATTCTCCAAACAATAATATTTTAGCGTAAAACAAAGGTTCCTTAAAATCCATAAAACATAAAATAGTACTTACAAAATTAAATATTTTCTACGCCATTACCTATATAATCACATATATATCCCTGACCTTTAGTGATCAAATACAAAACATTATCGATAAAATGTAAAACCTCTTTTTTGTGTGAGTTAGGATATAATACATGTAAATTGGCACCTGCATCTAATGTAAAACATATATTTATACCTGTTTTTTTTCGAAATGCTCTAATTTCTTCTATTGCTTTTAACGTATTTGGCTTTAATAAAATAAAATACGGATCTGAAGTAAGCATCATAGCATGTAAGCTTAATGCTTCATGCTCTACGATCTTTATAAAGGTTTCCATATCTCCATCCACTAAACATTTAGATAATACAGACAGATTCTTGTTAGCTTCTAAAAAACGTTGTTTCGCAAAAGGATGATTCTTCATCAGACCATGTCCTACAGTACTACTCACCTGTTTCTCTCCTTTATCAATAAGTAATATAGTATCTTGAAAATTCTGAAAGATCGGTGCGATAGGCTTATCAAAAACTACAGCGTAATCATCGTTCGAACCGGTTACTAAATCGTGTTTTCCCCAAACCATAATAGGACCTTCAATACTCCTTGCTGCACTACCAGATCCCAAACGTGCTAATCGAGAGGCTTTTTGATTTTTTTCAGCAGTTGTAAAATCTGTACCTTCAATCTTTGATTCTATAGCTACAAGGCAACTAGCAAGTGCCGCCATAGCACTTGCCGAGGAGGCAATACCACTACTATGCGGAAAAGAATTTTCACTCTCTATCAAAAACTCATACTCTTTTAAAAAGGGACAATAGGCTTCGATACGCTCAAAAAAAGACTGGAGTTTAGGTTCAAAACTTGGTTTAGGTGCTCCTTCAAAGAAAAACTGAAAATTAAATTCATCATTTATAGCTTCTTTTTTCTTGTAAGAAACTCTAGTTTTTGTATGACAATTATTCAGTGTAAAACTAAGTGAGGCATTACAGGGTAACTGTACTGGTTTTTTACCCCAATACTTTATAAGTGCAATATTACTAGGAGCGGTATAGGTAACACTATCTATGAAAGAACTAATTTTTGACATACTCATTTTGAAGGGGGTATTAGACTTCATTAAAACTTTATACCAATTGGTATAATTTCACAACAATTTCAAAAACAAATTGGTATCATACAAAGATACGGTATGTATTAGTAGAAAATAATTTTAGTATTACTTATAATAACTAAATCCTTTATAGAATTTAAAAAAAAACCACTTCTTGCAACAGCAATAGCTTTCCACTACCTTTGTATTTTGATTTTATAATAAAAAAATCCTGCATTATGAAACGTTCTTTTGAAGAAGAAATTAAACGCCGTAGAACTTTTGGTATCATCTCGCACCCTGATGCTGGTAAAACTACACTCACAGAAAAATTATTACTCTTTGGAGGAGCTATACAAGAAGCAGGTGCTGTAAAATCTAATAAAATAAAAAAAGGAGCTACCAGCGACTTTATGGAAATTGAACGTCAACGTGGAATTTCTGTAGCTACCTCCGTACTTGCTTTTGATTACCAAGGAGTCAAAATAAATATACTCGATACTCCAGGACACAAAGATTTTGCTGAAGATACCTATAGAACACTTACAGCTGTAGATAGTGTAATTGTTGTAATTGATGTAGCTAAAGGGGTCGAGGAACAAACCGAAAAACTAGTACAAGTATGCCGTATGCGTAAAATACCTATGCTTGTATTTATCAATAAACTCGATAGAGAAGGAAAAGATGCTTTTGATCTTTTAGATGAAGTCGAGCAAAAATTAGGGCTAAAAGTTACTCCCATGAGTTTCCCAATAGGAATGGGTTATGAGTTTAAAGGAATTTATAATATTTGGGAAAGAAATGTTCGGCTTTTCAATAATGATAATTCCCGAAAATTAGCTACGGAAACTTTACAAATAACCGATCTTTCCGACCCTGAACTCGAAGTACACATCGGTAAAACAAGTGCAGAAAACTTACGTGAAGAACTCGAACTTACCGAAGGTATTTATCCTGAATTTGATAAAGAAGCTTATCAAAAAGGGGATTTACAACCTGTATTTTTTGGGTCTGCATTAAATAACTTTGGAGTACGAGAACTTTTAGATTGCTTTATTGAGATTGCTCCAATGCCACGTCCAAAAGAAAGCAATACACGTATTGTCGAACCTACAGAAAAAAAATTCACTGGTTTTGTGTTTAAAATTCATGCCAATATGGATCCCAAACACCGAGATCGTTTGGCATTTATTAAAATTGTCTCAGGAACCTTTGAACGTAACAAACCCTACTTGCATACACGTTTAGGTAAAAATCTAAAATTTTCAAGTCCGAATGCTTTTTTCGCTGAAAAAAAAGAAATTGTAGACATTTCTTATCCTGGAGATATTGTTGGCTTACATGATACTGGTAATTTCAAAATTGGAGATACACTTACTGCAGGTGAAAAACTAGAATATAAAGGTATCCCAAGCTTCTCTCCAGAACACTTTAGATATATTAATAACGCAGATCCTTTAAAGTCCAAACAACTCTACAAAGGGATTGATCAGTTAATGGATGAAGGAGTAGCACAACTCTTTACGCTTGATTTTAATGGTCGTAAAGTTATTGGAACAGTAGGAGCTTTACAATACGAAGTGATTCAATACCGACTAGAACACGAATATGGCGCAAAATGTAGTTATGAAAACCTCAATGTACACAAAGCCTGCTGGGTAGTTCCCAAAGATGAAAAAAGTGAAGAATTTAAAGAATTTAAACGTGTTAAAGGTAAGTTCTTGGCAAAAGACAAACACGATCAACTAGTTTTTTTAGCAGATTCGCCATTTAGCTTACAAATGACATTAGAAAAATATAAAAATATAGACTTTCATTATAGTTCTGAATTTTAATATTTTAATAACATAAGAGCTTGTTTAAACAAGCTCTTATTTAACCTATCTTTACCTGAATTTATGGTATAAAAATCTGTGCAAGATAATTAACCGTTATTGTATATAAAGCAAGACCTATACAAACTTTTACTAGATTTTTTTGAGCATCAGGATTACCTTGCATATACTGTACAAAGACATAAAAAGTACCCAAAAAACCAAAAATAACTGTAGAAGCATCAAACGCATCTCGTACTTGAGCCTCCCAATTTGTAATATTTCGCACAATCATTGGGGCACAAATTCCCAAAAAAGGAATCTGAGTAAAAAATAAAAAAAGCAAAAACTTTTTTAGATAAAATAACCTTAAAGTAACTAATGTTTTAAAACTCATTTGTGTGTTATTACTTGCTATAATTATTAAATTACAACGATAAAATACACAAAATTCTAAAAAACCCTTACTTTTATGGTAAAAATATTGCTGAGATTTGTGGAGCTAATGCAAAAATAGCCAAACCTATACAAAACATCATTAACTTTTTAGAAGCATCTGAGTTACCCAGCATATATTGCATAAACACTAAAAATCCACCTACAATAGCAAAAGGCACTACTGCTGCATCTAAAATATTTGAAATCTCTCCTTCCCAAACACGTATCCTACTATCAATAGCAAACGTATAGTTAGTAGTCCCTAAAAAGAACATCAATGTATAGATTAATTTTCTAAAATAAGAGGTATTCATTATTGTTTTTTTTTAAAAGAAATTTAAATTTTGGAGGCAAATGTAGAACTTCTTTTAAAAAACACCACTAATAAATAGTTAAAATTATCAATAACAAATCGCTCTTTTATAAACATGTTCTTAAAATTTTAGAATATTACCAAAAAAAATTCATAAAAACGATTATCCCGTATTCTATGGATATTTCGATGTTTTGGTATGGAAAATTTTGGATTACAGGAAGTAGGGAGTTTAAACAAGCTCTAAGAACATACTACAAAAAGTACAAACCCAAAGAATACCTTTTTGAAAACCCCAAAGGGGGATTATATTCAGGGTCTAGCTTGCTTAAAGTAGTCAAACAAGCTGCGAAACTGGCAAATATCAATAGACCTGTGACTCCTCATATTCTTAGGCATTGCTTTGCTACGCATTTATT
>WTKB01000059.1 GCA_011524575.1 Aquimarina sp. | reverse complement strand
ACTACACTACTACAATTAAATAATAGTTCTTTTTTCCTTTTTGAAGGAGAATAAACTGATTATTAATAAGATCTTTATCTGAAAGTAAATAATCATCCTTAACCTTAGTTTTATTTACAGATATTGCATTTTGTTTTAACTCTCTACGAGCTTCACCATTTGATTTTAAAAACTGAGTACGTTCTCCAAGAGCAGCAATAATTCCTAAGGAACCTAGTTCACTGCGTGGTATCTCGGCTTTGGGAACTCCATCAAAAATATCTAGAAAAGTTTGTGTATCTAATGTATTGAGATCTTCACTTGTAGATTTCCCAAATAATATACCTGAAGCAGTAATGGCATTATCTAAATCTTCTTTAGAGTGTACTATTAAAGTAATCTCCTCTGCAAGGCGCTTTTGAAGTTGTCTTTGATGTGGTGCTTCTTTGTGACTTATAACTAAATCCTCGATCGTTTGTTGGTCTAAAAAAGTAAATATTTTGATGTACTTCTCGGCATCTTCATCACTACTATTCAACCAATACTGGTAAAACTTGTAAGGAGAAGTTCTATTTTTATCCAACCAAACATTCCCTCCTTCCGACTTTCCAAATTTAGAACCGTCAGATTTTGTAATTAAAGGACAGGTAATCGCATAACCTTTTCCTGATCCTATTCTACGAATAAGTTCCGTACCAGTAGTAATATTACCCCACTGATCGCTACCTCCCATTTGCAGGGTAGCTTTATGATTTTGGTATAAATATAAAAAATCATAACCCTGTACCAGTTGGTATGTAAATTCTGTGAAAGACATCCCATCTGAACTATCTGAGGACAAGCGATTTTTAACAGAATCTTTTGCCATCATGTAATTTACAGTGATATGTTTTCCGATATCTCTTATAAAATCTAAGAAAGAGAAATCTTTCATCCAATCATAATTATTAACAAGAAGTGCCGCATTTTCCTGTCCCGACTCAAAATCTAAAAAACGACCTAATTGTTTTTTGATAGCTTCTTGGTTATGTCTTAGAGTAGCCTCATCCAATAAATTTCTTTCTGAAGATTTTCCAGAAGGATCTCCAATCATACCCGTAGCTCCACCTACCAAAGCGATAGGTTGATGACCTGAACGTTGGTAATGACTAAGCAACATAATAGGTACTAAATTTCCAATATGTAAGGAATCTGCAGTAGGGTCGAAACCCACATAAGCAGATCGCATAGCTTCCAATAAATGTTCCTCGGTGCCTGGCATAACATCGTGTAACATTCCTCTCCATGTAATTTCTTCTATAAAATTTTTTGACATGATGATTTACTTTTTTAAAAAAGTAAATATAGGAGATAAACCAACTTTACACTATTTAATACCAATTAATCTTTAAATCCATATAAAAGAAAGGAGTTATTTTTTTCTTTATACGTATTTTTAGCTAAAATTTAAGTAATGATTTTAGTTACAGGTGCAACGGGTCTTGTTGGAGGACATTTATTGATTGAACTTCTTAAAAATCCCAATAATCTAGCTATTACAGCGCTCTTTCGCTCAGAAACGACTAAAAAACGTACTTGGGAGCTTTTTAATCAATGTTTTGAAACCGATAAGGCACTAGAAAACTGGACAGCTATACAATGGGTAAAAGCAGATATTCTAGATATTGTGACTCTAGAAAAAGTTTTTCAGAAATCAATTACCCACGTCTATCATTGTGCTGCTATAGTAAGTTTCGATACTAAAGCTAAGGATCTTCTTAGAAAAACAAATATAGAAGGTACGGCCAATGTAATTAATTTATGTTTGGATTATAGCATAAAAAAACTTTGTTATGTAAGTAGCATTGCTACTTTAGATGCCCCAATTAAAGGGCAAAAAATTAATGAAAATTCTTTTTGGAATCCAGAATTACCTCATTCAGAATATGCACGATCGAAATATGGTGCAGAAATGGAAGTTTGGAGAGCTTCACAAGAGGGTTTAAAAGTAGTTATAGTAAATCCTGGGGTGATTCTAGGAAATGGCTACTGGAATACCGGTAGCAGTAAAATTTTTGAACAAATTCGAAAAGGAATTCCGTTTTATACTTCTGGCGGTTCAGGTTTTATTGGAGTTACAGACTGTGTTGTTATTATGCGAAAACTAATGGAATCAAACATACACACCGAACGATTTATTTTAATTAGTGAAAACGTATCCTATTTAAGTATTATCAAAGATTTTGCAACACCACTTGGTTTTAAAGTCCCTAAAAAACAAATTCCAAAATGGATACTCCAACCTATTGGTTTAATGTTAGAAGTAGTAAGCTACCTAACTAAAATCGAAAATCCATTTTCAAAAGATACTATTCAAAGTCTATACACGCAAACCTACTATGAAAATCAAAAAATTAAAAAGACTCTCGATTTCCAATTTACTCCAATAGAAACTGTATTAAAAAAAATAAGTACACAATACAAAAAATATTCAAACTAAAAGCTTAGAGCATGTTTAAACTAAATACAAACTGTAATTCAAAAGTTTTAAGGTTTTGGGTTACTTTTAAATGATGAGCATATCTAGAATATGTAAGTCACTTTTAAAGTGATCCAAGTTCTTGAAATTTTGGATTACAGGAAGTAGGGAGTTTAAACAAGCTCTTATTTAAAATCAAAGACAAATACCCTTTATTGCTCTTTGTTTTCTGTTGAAAACAATTTAAATAAACTCAGTATTTGTGCAATAAAAAATAATAAATATCCAAAATAAAGTCCTAGAAAGATATATTTAAATACAGGTTGATTACTCAAAACACTATCATAATGATCTATAAATATAGCTCCAAAAAGCATTTTTATAAAAAGTACAGCAAGAATATAAAACCCTAATTGATCGTAAAAATGCTTCGCTACAAAAAAGGCACCTATGTAACCAAGTAGTACAATCCCTCCTAAAACAAGATGCTGATTTAGGGCAGGCATCTCAAGATCCGTTATTTCTAGTAAAGGTAAAAGTGCCCACTTATGTAAAGCCCAAAAAACCAAACTAAATCCGATGAAAAGTGTTATTTTTTTTGGTAACATAGTTATAATCTGTCTAATTATAATGGTTGTTTACTAATTCTTCTTAGAGCTTGTTTAAACTAAATACGAATTGCAATTCAAAAGTTTAAGGTTTTGGGGGTTACTATTAAATGATGCACATATCGAGATATGTAAATCTTTTTTAAAGTGATCCAAGTTCTTAAAATTTTGGATTACAGGAAGTAGTGCCTTTAAACAAGCTCTAAGAAGTTATTATCTTAATTTCTAAGAAGAATTGGTATTATTTAAAAAATTTCTGTGCTTGATATATAATACTAATCGTAGCTAATAATACTGCTGCTAAGGTGATCCAAGTTTCATAAAAAGCCTCTGGTTCTTCAAACTTTATATCTAACCATTCACCTAGTTTAAATCCTAGATAGATAGTTAATGCCATTTGTGCAGCAATCCCTGAAAAAACAGCTGCATTTTTCAAAGATTTTTTTGCCATAATTTAGATTCTTATTTAGAAGTTACTTCTACAGATTCCATTTTACAAGTAGCATTAAATACAGCATTAGGCTCTACGGAAAGTCTTCCTGTAGTTACCTCACCTTCTATATTTGAGCCAGATTTTAAAGAGAGTGTTTCCTTAACAATCATTTTACCTGAAAAAGAACCTTCAAAGTCTGCATTAATACATTCTAAGTCCCCTTTAATTTGACCTAAAGCAGCTACAACTACTCTACCCTTAGTTTTAATATTTCCTTCAACAGTACCTTCTATACGAAAACCACCTTCTTCTGAAATAATATCTCCAATTATTTTGGTTCCTTTTGCAATTTTATTTTGATTATTACTAAAAGTTGGTGCATCTTTTTTAGACTTTTTTTGGTCTGAAAACATAATAAATCTGTTTAATTATTGAGAAATTAATAAAGAATCCTTCTTTTTGAAATAGGTCTTAAAGTTTTTATGAGCAAGTACTTTAATGTAATTTTCTGAAGAAATCTCTACCCAACTCGATCCTGTATTTTTAACATTTACACTGTAAGAAATTCCTTTTAAAGCTTTTGCTTCGCTTAAAGAGCGTAATCCATGAATAGTCAAAAATAAGGAATCTTTAGAATAAAAATCCAAAGAGGTTTTTAATTGAAAATATTTTCTGTTTTTAACTAGAGTATCCACCTGAAAAAGTAAAGAGGCTGCTTTTGATCTTTCAGCATTTCTAAAGGCAGTAACTAACTTATAATTTGTTTTTTGAGACAAAGAATCTAACCCCCAAGATAAAGCATCTATTGGAGTTATTGTTTTTTCTAAAAGTGTTTTCGCCTTTTTTGCTGCTTCAGATTTTGGATGCGTAAGCACAAGGTTCTCTAAAAGAGGTTTTGCCATAGAAACCCCTTCCAATTTACATATAATAAGTGCTTTGAGTAGTAGATATTTTGCAACAATTGGCTCAGCAGCATATTTATCAATTTCAGTATTTATAAGTGCTAATGCACTTGTATAATCTTGATTTTGATATTTTTTATAAATAGTCGTATAACTTTGGTCTGTGTTATCAGTAACTTTTTTAATCAGTTTTTGATTACCCGAGGCAATAGCAGCATATCTTGAATTAGGGTAGTTTTTAATAATATCTGCTTTCCAAATAGCTTCTTTTTCAAAATTTCCAATGGCTTGATAAATTTTAAATAAATTATATTTTGAAGGCAATATTAAAGAAGTCTCAGGGTTGTTTTTTAAAAGTTTTTCAAACTGTACAGCAGCAATATCATATTCTTTTAGCTGTTCTTTAAAAATATTTCCTAAATCAAAACGAGCTTTATTTAAAGTAATTTTTAAACTATCTATGACCTTTGGATCATTTGGTATTTTAGAGATATAATCAGAAACTTTAAAAGTAGGATCTTTTTCAACATCATAGTCTTCTTCGATAATTTCTACGGATTCTTGTACCGATTCAAAAGAATTAATACTAGCGATCTTCCAGTTATCTACAAGCTGTCGATCTCCAAAAATTGCTTGAAACTGATAACGTCCTTTTTCAACTTGCGTTGGATTATAGAAATAAAATTGTTGAGCACTAGCCTCTTTTGATGTTGTTGTAGGAGTAGTAGTGGTAATAAGTTTACCATTGTTTCCAACTGAATTTTGCGTTAAAATGTCATTGGCTTTGATATTTCGTTGACGTTTAATTTCTTTTTGTTTGATTTTTTTTAGACTATCTGTGTATTTTAAAAAGAAAGCAGTTTGATCTTGTTTGGAGAGTTTAGCGAGTTTTAAAATACTATCACTGAATTGTATTTTATATTGATTATGAATAATATCTTCTAAGTATTCTCGTTTCTTATTAATAACTCGGTAACGTTTTGAATTTTCATCTAAGAGCGAGAGTGTACTATCCATATACTTCCCAGAAAGTTCATAGCGCTGATCATTAAAACAAATACGGCTTAACGTTTCGTAATTTAAAGAGTGTAAGTAGGTATCACTGGTTTTTGTATCCAATGATTTTTTATAGTAATATTCTGCTTGGTTTATGGAATCTATTCCGAAAAAGAAAATAGCTTTTTCATAATAGATTTTATCTAAGAAAGGACGATTTTCCCAATTGCTTTCAAGTTCATTTAAAATATCTAAAAACGCAATTTGATCCTCTGATTCAATTTCTAAATTACGAGCCTTGGCTAAATAGGCATTTATTAAATAAGCCCTTGGAATGCGTCTATTTAATTTAATAATGGCATCAAATTGCATATTGGCACTATCTCGCTCTCTAATTTTATTGTACAATTGCCCAAGTATGTAGTGATAACGCCCCTTTTTTTCATTGTCTTTTGTAGTTTGTATAGCTGTTTTTATAGGTGAAATCGCACTATCCTTTTGTTTTAAATTTATGTATGCTTGGGCAAGCATAATATTGGCATCTGAAAGCTCTTCGGGTTTCATTGAAATAGCATCTTCAAAAAGTACCTTTCTAAGAGCTTTGATAGCCCCTTTGTCATTCCCTAAACGTATTTGTGTTTTAGCACGCCAAACACGGGCTTTATTAATACTATTTGATGTAGGGTATTTGTACAATACATAATTAAAAGCCTCTAAAGCTCCCATAAATCTTTGGTCGAAGTAACGAGCTTTTCCAAGTAACATAAAAGCTTCATCTGTTTGATAATTACGTTCGATACCATCAATTTCCATTGAATGCCTTTGAATAGCTTTAATTGCTTTTTCTTCAGCCTTTGAAAAATTCGGATTTGTAGCTTCTGTAGCTAATAAAATCTCATCCCGAAGCTCTAAACGTTCTACAGGAAGTTGTTTCCAGTAATTATCTGTATAGTTATCGATAAGACTTTTACGTCCGTTATCATAGGCAACGCCACCGTTGTAAAGTGTATTATACTTAGTGGTTAAGGCATGCCAGTTTCTATTGATAAATTTGTCACTCTTACGAGAGCAACTCCACAGGAAAAATACTCCAAGTAGAAAAAATAGGGTTTTATAGAATTTCTGAGTAGTCAAAGTAAATGTCGTTTTTTAATGAACGCTTTTTTTTACACATTATAACCTTAAAACATAAAAAAAGTTATCGTGTTTTTTTAAATAGTATCAGGGTAAAAATACATTAGTTTTTTGAATTAAAGCTTTATTGAACTAAATTTAGAAAACTCTTGCACCAATTCTTGCTTAAAATTACTGTAAAATAAATTAGAAGATTTTTTTCTTTATACGTATTAGAAAAATCAAGCATAGCCTTATGCTATGGTTTATTTTTATACTCACAGTTTGTTCATAGAAAATAAAAGCATTTTCTAAATCTATACATTTGCTTCTATTTAACTTTTTTTTAGCAAAAAAAAGTTACAAAAAAGGACTTTTTAAGATGACCACAAAAGAGAACTCAATCTTTCAGGCTCAAAGAGCCTTTTGCTCACTTATGAAAATCAAAACATTAATGTGTTAATTGAATTGAAAAGTTTTTATAAAGAAGTGATGTATTCAGGTTTTTAATTTTAGATTACTTTTATGTGAGTATAAAAAAAAAGAAACCATAATTTCTGTTATGGTTTCTTTAGAGCTTGTTTAAAGGAAATACATGTCTAAGAGCTTGTTTAAACTCCCTACTTCCTGTAATCCAAAATTTTAAGAACTTGGATC
>WTKB01000067.1 GCA_011524575.1 Aquimarina sp. | reverse complement strand
CCAAGTTCTTAAAATTTTGGATTACAGGAAGTAGTGAGTTTAAACAAGCTCTAAGCAAGTTCTAAACATGCTCTTACACAAGTTTTATTAAAATCCATCGATTTTACTATCTTTGGTTTTTAATTTTAGATATTTATGCAAGCATTATTAATCACTACTTTAAAAAAGGCTTGTTTAAGTCTTTTTGAGACTACTATAGAAAATTTTGAATTTCAATCTACTCGTAAAGAGTTTGATGGGGATATTACTCTAGTGGTGTTTCCTCTTTTACGATCTATTAAAGCAAATCCTGTGCAAATAGGTGAGCAACTTGGTGCTTATTTACAAGAAAATCTTGAAGAAGTAACCGATTATAATGTCGTAAAGGGTTTTCTGAACATTGTTATTTCTGATACGTATTATCTAAATTTTTTTAATAGTCAAAAAAACAAAGCTACTTATGGTTTTGTAAATGCACCCAAAGATGCTCCTGCGGTATTGGTTGAGTATTCTTCACCAAACACTAATAAGCCTTTACACTTAGGACATATTCGTAATAACTTATTAGGTTATTCTGTAGCTGAAATTTTAAAGGCTAGTGGACGTAATGTGTATAAAACTCAAATTATAAATGACCGTGGTATTCATATTTGTAAGTCTATGTTGGCATGGCAGAAGTATGGAGCAGGTCAAACACCAGAATCTACAGGTTTAAAAGGTGATAAATTAGTAGGTAACTACTATGTGAGGTTTGATAAAGAATATAAAAAAGAAGTTTCGGAGTTAACTGCACAGGGTATTTCAGAAGAAGAAGCTAAAAAACAAGCTCCATTATTAAAAGCGGCTCAAGAGATGCTTTTAAAATGGGAAAAAGGCGATGCCGAAATTGTACAACTGTGGAAACAAATGAATCAGTGGGTATATGATGGTTTTGCAGTAACCTATGATAACCTGGGTGTGGATTTTCATAAAAACTATTATGAAAGTAATACGTATAAACTTGGTAAAAATGCTGTAGAAAAAGGTTTAAAAGACGGCGTGTTTTACCAAAAAGAAGATGGTTCGGTATGGATAGATCTTACTGATGATGGTTTAGATGAGAAATTAGTGCTTCGTAGTGATGGAACATCGGTGTATATGACTCAGGATATTGGTACAGCCATGCAACGTTCCGAAGATTTTAGTGTTGATGGTATGGTATATACCGTGGGTAATGAGCAGGATTATCATTTTAAGGTGCTGTTTTTAATACTTAAAAAGTTAGGATATACTTGGGCAGAAGATTTATTTCATTTGAGTTATGGTATGGTAGATTTGCCATCAGGAAAAATGAAAAGTCGTGAAGGAACAGTAGTTGATGCTGATGATTTAATTGCAGATATGTTTCAAAATGCTAAAACAATTTCTGAAGAACTAGGAAAACTAGACACTTATACAGATTTGCAAAAAGAGCAGGTTTATGAAACCATCGGACTTGGTGCTCTTAAATATTATATTTTAAAAGTAGATCCTAAGAAGCGTATTTTATTTGATCCGAAAGAATCTATAGATTTTCAAGGAAATACAGGGCCATTTATTCAATATACTTATGCTCGTATTCAATCTATTGTACGAAAATCAGCACATGACCAAAATATAGCTATAACAAATGTTTCTTTGCATGAAAAAGAAAAAGAAATTTTAAAATTATTAGAACAGTTTCCTGATACTATTCAGCAAGCTGCTAAGCAGTATAGCCCAGCATTAGTAGCTAATTATACCTATGATTTAGTAAAGGCTTATAATTCTTTCTTTCAGAATGTATCTATTTTTGGTGCAGAAACCCCAGAGTTGTTACTTTTTAGAGCACAGCTTTCCCAGTGGGTTGGAAATGTTGTAGCAGGAGGAATGTCTCTACTTGGTGTAAATGTTCCAGAACGTATGTAGGTTTGTAAAACTTAGAGCTTGTTTATACCAATTGATCTTTGAAAACGATATTAAATAAATTGAATTATTTTTACTTTATACGCATTATAAAAATCAAGCATAGCCTTAGCTACGGTTTATTTTTCTAA
>WTKB01000315.1 GCA_011524575.1 Aquimarina sp. | reverse complement strand
TACGGTTTATTTTTATAATAAAGTAGAAAGGAAAAAGAAACGATTTATTATATCGGTTTTAAAGATTAATTGGTATCAGAGCTTATTGAAACTCACTACTTCAATTTTATACATTCTAAAAAAATAAAAATGAGTGATTCTAAACCCCATTTTGAAACCATTGCCATTCGTGCAAAAATGAATCAAACTGCAGAAAAAGAGCATTCTACTCCTCTTTTTTTAACTTCTAGTTTTACATTTGATTCTGCTGAAGAAGGAGCGGGTATCTTTAGTGGTGAATTAGCGGGTAATTTATATTCTCGTTTTTCTAATCCTAATACAGATGAGTTTATCAATAAACTTTGTTTGCTTGAAGATTGCGAAATGGGAGTGGCTGTAGCCTCAGGAATGCAGTCGGTCTATTTACCTATGGCTGCACTTTTGCAACAAGGGGATCATATTGTTTCTTCTAGTGCTATTTTTGGTAATTCGTTGTACATTATTAAGAATATTCTTACTAAAAATGGCATCGAATATACGCTGGTAGATGTTGATGATAATGCCCAGTGGGAAGCGGCTATTCGTCCAAACACCAAAATGTTTTATGTCGAATCTCCTTCGAATCCTACGCTTAAATTAGCAGATTTAGAATTTTTAGGGAATTTGTCTAAAAAACACGATATTATTTTTACTATTGATAATTGTTTTGCAACGCCGTATTTGCAACAACCTTCAAAGTTCGGAGCGGATATTGTAATGCATTCTGCTACAAAGTACATAGATGGGCAGGGGCGTGTATTGGGTGGAGCTATTTTAGGGAAAGAAAAGTATGTTAAGCCCTGTTATGACTTTAATAGACGTACAGGTGCATCATTATCACCATTTAATGCTTGGATACTTTCTAAGAGCTTAGAGACTTTAGCACTTCGTATGGAAAAGCATTGTGAAAATGCTTTGGCACTTGCCAAACATCTTGAAAACCATCCTGAAATTGAAAAAGTAATCTATCCGCATTTACCAAGTCACCCTCAATATGAGCTTGCAAAAAAGCAAATGTTACATGGGGGAGGGCTTGTAGGCTGTGAACTAAAAGGTGGTAAAGAACGAGGGGCACGTTTTCTAAATGCTTTAAAAATGCATTCTCTTACAGCTAATTTAGGCGATACAAGAAGTATTGCTACACATTCGGCTTCTACGACACATTCTAAAGTTTCTACTGAAGATCAGTTAAAAGTTGGTATTACTCCTGGTTTTTTACGTTTCTCAGTTGGTTTAGAACACATAGATGATATTATAAAAGATATTGATAATGCGATTATAGCTTCAAAATAAGGTGCATTTGTTCATATAAACAAAAAGGTCAATTAACATCAAGTTAATTGACCTTTTATGTTTATAAAAATACTTATAAATGTATTTTGTGACTCCGAAGGGATTCGAACCCCCAACCCTCAGAGCCGAAATCTGATATTCTATCCAGTTGAACTACGGAGCCTTAAAATTAATGGTGTTACTTACAGAGCTTGTTTAAAGACAATACGAACTGTAATTCAAAAGTTTAAGGTTTTGGTTTACTTTTAAATGATGCCCATATCGAGATATGTAAATCTTTTTAAAGTGATCCAAGTTCTTAAAATTTTTGATTACAGGAAATAGTGAGTTTAAACAAACTCTTAAAAAGCACACTATAATCTGTTTGCAAATTTACAAATTATAAGAAATAAAATTAACTTAATTCTGCTTTAATAATTCCAGAAATAGTTTTTCCATCTGCTTTCCCAGAGAGTGCTTGTTGGGCTTTACCCATTACTTGCCCCATTTGTTTTATACTTGTCACTTCTAGTTCAGCAATAATTTTTTGTACAATTACTGTAATTTCTTCTTTTGATAGTTGTTCTGGTAAGAACTCTGCAATAATATTAGCCTGAGCTTCTTCTGGGTTTGCTAAATCTTCTCTATTCTGTTCTTTATAAATTTGAGCACTATCTCTACGTTGCTTAACCAGTTTTTGTAAGATCTTAATTTCTTGTTCAGAACTTATTTCGTTTTCCTGTGTGTTTTTGTTGGTTTGAGCAAGTAATAATTCAGATTTTATTGCTCTTAAAGCAGCTAAACGCTCTTGATCTTTGGCCTTCATAGCTTCTTTAATAGCTGTTGTAATTTTCTGTTGTAAATTCATAATTATAATAAGTACTTAGTAATTCTATTGATGTTTTAGAGCTTGTTTAAAGGGATTACAGGAAGTAGTGCCTTTAAACAAGTTTTTATACCACTAATCTACATTATCATGCAGAAATGAATTATTCTTCCTGATATAAATACCTTTATTACTGTCAACTACTAATGAGCTTCCCGAAAGTATTTGATCATCTGTTTTTTCTTCTAGTTCTAGCCCTGCTCGTTTATAAGCAGGTTGTTTTTCTATTTCATCAATAGATTTTACTCCCCTAAAATTGAGTTCACTAGATTGCAAGGATTGCATTCTTGATGCTCCCAAAGATTTTCTTGCACTTAATACTTCAGATATAGGTCGATCTATAGGAGATTGATATTCTTGTTCTTGTTTAGAGTGCCCTTCGGATTTATTACTTTGTTTAATTTCAATGATCTTTGTTTCAAAAACCATTTCCTGTTCTTCAATATTAGGTACACCACTCCAATGGTTATTTTCTTGAGTATGTCCTATAGATTCTGAAGGCACTCCTCTAGTAGAAGGGTTTTCGTCTAAACGGTGCCTTATAATAGATTTTTGTTCAGATGTGTAGTTTAGTATGTCTGATTTTGGATTGATCTCTTCTTTTTTAATAGTAGAACTATTTTCTTTCTCTAATGGAGCATCAAAGTCAAAAATCAGTTTTTTTTTTGAAGTATATGAATCTTCATTATTTAAATGCGTAGTGCCATGAGGTGAGTTTCCTGCGTGATTATCAGATAGTGGTGCTTCAAAAACACTATCAGATAAACTACTTTCTAAAGTATTATTAGTACTTTTAGAAGTATTTGATTTATCAATAATGACAATATCTTCTAGATCTATATTTTGATTAAACACTTCTGAACTTGATGATTCATGTGAGATATAGTCTTGTGGAGATAAAATTTCAAAATCATGTACTTCAGTATTTAAAATAATATCTGAGCTACTTAGTAATGGACCTTCTGATGGTACGGTTAATGAAGAAGGTGTTTGCTCATGATTATTATTAACAATTACATCACGTTTTTCAAAAGGATCAGAAATAGAAACGCTATTAGGAGTAGTTGTTCTTATGTTTCCAAATCTTTGAGGTGTTTTTGGTGAGAGTGATAATTCCTGAACCGTTTTTTGATCTTCTTCATTCAATGAATGAATGATTCTTTTAGGTTCTTCATTACTCATATTGTGTTGATGATCTGTGTCAAAACCAGTTGCAATAACAGTTACGGATACAGAGTCTCCTAAAGATTCGTCATCACCAACTCCCATTATGATATTAGCACCATACCCTGCTTCGTCTTGGATGTGATCATTAATTTCACCAATTTCATCAATGGTAATTTCTTCTTTTCCAGAAACAATTAGTAAAAGTACATTTTTTGCACCTGTAATTTTATTGTCATTAAGTAATGGAGAATCTAGGGCTTTTGAAATTGCTTTTTTAGCTCTTTCAGCTCCAGATGCTACTGCAGACCCCATTATAGCAGTACCACTATTACTAAGTACTGTTTTTGCATCACGAAGGTCAATATTTTGTGTGTAGTGATGCGTGATTACTTCAGCAATACCTCTTGAAGCCGTAGATAAAACTTCGTCAGCCTTTGAAAATCCAGCTTTAAAACCTAAATTTCCATATACTTCACGTAGTTTGTCATTATTAATTACAATTAAAGAATCTACTTCATGTCGTAATTTTTCAATACCAATTTGTGCTTGTTGGTTTCGCATTTTCCCTTCAAAAGAGAATGGAATGGTAACGATACCTACAGTTAAAATATCCATCTCTTTAGCCATTTTGGCAATTACGGGTGCTGCTCCAGTACCAGTACCTCCACCCATACCTGCAGTGATGAATACCATTTTGGTATTGGTCTCAAACATACTTGTAATTTCTTCGAAACTTTCCAGTGCTGCTTTTTCTCCTATTTCAGGATTAGCACCAGCTCCAAGTCCTTCTGTTAAAGAAACTCCAAGTTGTATCTTGTTGGGAATAGAACTACTTTCCAACGCCTGAGAGTCGGTATTGCAAATCACAAAGTCTACACCTTTAATACCTTGTTGGAACATATGGTTGATGGCATTACTACCACCACCACCAACACCAATCACTTTAATTACATTAGATTGATGTTTGGGTATATCAAATGAAATGCCCTTAAATTCCTCATTATTACTCATACCTCTTCATTTTATCTTATATCGTTCTAATTCTAATTTTATTCTGCATTATCTAAAAAATCTTTGAGTCTAGATGCCCAATGATCAAAGAAGCCTTTGCGGTTTTCTCCTAGTGTTTTAGATACTTTTTCTGATTTTTCTTCACTAGAAGCATCTATAGCATCAGTATCTGTTGCATCTTCTGTAGTAACTTCTTTTTCTTGAGATACATTAGGTAGCTTTACATCTTTTACCTTAATTCCTTCGGCTTGTCTTTGGGCAATGAGATCTTTTTGAGAATACGTATCTATATCTGTGTTTTCTGTTGTTTTTTTTCTATCAGATAGGTCCTCTTCTGTAGTTACTTCATTATTATCACTAGAAATAGGTTCTTCTGTTTGTTCTATTTGTGATTCCGTGTCCTGATTAGTGGTTTGTAGGGTAGCACTGTTTTGATTTTCGATTTTATTATTTTCTTTTTGAATAGATACAGCCTCTTCTGATATCTTTTCATTTAAAGATGCTACCGTAAGATTATTTTTTAAAGCCTCTTTTTTTTCTTGCTCACTTTTAAGACCTTTCATTAGTAAACCTACTGCTGTGGCATATAATGGACTTGAAATATCTCTAGTATTATCTCCAGTAAGATGTTCATTTGAAAAACCAATTCGTGTATCCATACCAGTAACATACTCTACGAGTTGTTTTAAATGCTTTAGTTCTGAACCACCACCAGTAAGTACTATTCCTGCAATAAGTTGTTTTTTAGTGTTATTGTATCCGTAATTTTTAATTTCTTGAAAAACTAATTCAATGATTTCATATGCCCTAGCATGAATAATTTTAGAAAGATTTTTTAGTGAAATTTCTTTTGGTTCACGTCCTCGTAATCCAGGGATACTTACAATCTCATTATCTTTATTTTCTCCAGGCCATGCCGATCCGAAGCGTACTTTTAATAATTCTGCTTGTTTTTCAATAATGGAACACCCTTCTTTAATATCATCGGTAATTACATTCCCTCCAAACGGAATCACAGCAGTATGTCTAATAATTCCATCTTTAAAAATGGCTAGATCTGTTGTGCCGCCTCCAATATCTATAAGTGCTACTCCTGCTTCTTTTTCTTCTCTGCTAAGCACAGCATCAGCAGAAGCTAGAGGTTCTAAAATAATATTAGAGAGTTCAAGACCTGAGTTTGTTATACATCTATTAATATTTCGAATAGAGGTGTCTTTACCTACAACTACATGGAAGTTAGCTTCAAGTCTGCCACCATACATGCCTTTAGGTTGTTTTATTTCAGCTTGACCATCTACTTTGTATTCTTGAGGAAGTACATGTAGGATTTCTTCGCCAGGTAACATTATTAATTTATGTACCTGATTACATAATTCTTCAATATCTTTAAGGTCTATAACTTCTTCGGAATTATCACGTACGATATAATCACTATGTTGTAAACTTCTAATGTGTTGCCCTGCAATTCCTACATTTACAGCACTTATATTATACCCCGATAGAGATTCCGCTTCTTTAACCGCTTGTTCTATAGATTGGATAGTCTGTGTAATGTTATTTACTACTCCTCGGTGTACTCCTAAACTTTTGGATTTTCCAATAGCTACAACTTCCACTTTGCCGTATTCGTTGTAACGACCTATGATAGCAATAATTTTTGTTGTTCCAATATCTAAACCAACTGCGATATTTTGTTTCATTACAGACTTATTTTTTTGTAGCGATTACTTGGTTGGTAACCTCTAAATTGATCCTTTTATATTCCCCTATTTTTTTTTGATTATCAAGCAGCAACAAAAAAGCTTTTAAATTATTAATTTTTAGATCTATTTCTTTGGTATTTCCAAGAAAAATATCAAAATCTTTATATCTAAACTCTAAGACATAAGTCTTTGTTTTAAGACATCTTATAGCAATAATATTGTTTAATAAAAAAGGGTGTTCCTCTATTTTTTGCAATATTAATGCAATATCATCTCTATGGCTATTTTTTTTAAAATTATATAGCACTGGAACCCTTGCCGATAAATCATTCGACAAAGGTAGCTTATATCCGTTTTTATCCAAATAAAAATCCTTTTTTTCTAACACTCTTGCTTTAGGTACTTTTGGAGTAAGTTCTACATAAAGTACACCATTTACTTTAGTAGCTACTTCAACGTCTCTTACATACCCAGAAGCTTTTATATTGGATTCAATATCCTTTAAATTTAAATCTTTAATTTTATTTTCAAAATCTTTTTCAAAATTTTTAGAAATAATTTTTCGAACAGAAGCCTCACTAATTACACCACGTGTATTCTCTATGATTTTTACTTCAACATCTGAAATCTTTTTATTAATATTTCTTTGATTGGCAAAGTTAAAAATATAACATACCAATATGGAAATACAGCATAAAGCAATGGTAAAGACACCTTTTTTCACGAGAGTATTATTTCTTTTAGACTTGTTACATAGGTTCCTATATCTCCAGCACCGATAGTGGTAAGTATTTCGATTTCTTTTTCTTTATGTCTTTTTTTAATTTCTTTTTCGATGTTTTCTAGTGAAATACGTTTGTTGTTTTTTGATTTCATTAAATCAAATAACCAATCAGAATCTACACCTTCTATAGGAAGTTCTCTTGCAGGGTAAATGTCTAATAGTAAAACTTCATCAAAGAGGTCTAGGCTTTTTGCAAAATCTTCTGCAAAGTCTTTTGTTCTACTAAATAAATGAGGTTGAAAAATGGCTGTAATTTTTTGATTAGGATGCATCTGAGAAATAGCTTGGTGTAGTGCTTTTATCTCTGTGGGATGATGGGCATAATCATCTATATATACCAATTCTTTGGTGTTTACTTGGTAGCTAAAGCGTCTTTGGATACCTTTAAAACTTAAAAGTCCTTTTTTTAATTGATCGATAGGTACTCCATATTCCATAGCCATTGCGAGTGCGGTTACCGCATTTCTTAGATTGTGTAAACCAGGCATAGCCAGTTTTAGATCTAAGAAAAGCCCTTTTGGAGTTTGTAAATCAAAGGTATATCTACCTTCTGTTACTTTAATATTTACGGCTTGGTAATCGCAGTTGGCACCTTCTAGTACTCCTAGTGTTTGTGCATTTCTAATTCCGTTTATATGTACGCCTTCTGCAATAAACACTTTCTTTAAACTTTCTTTAGATGAAAAGTCTGTAAAGGCTTGCTGTAGTTGATCGGGTGTTTTGTAAATGTCTAAATGATCGGCATCTACATTTGTAATAGCTGCACTATTTGGAGATAATTGTAGAAACGATCGGTCAAATTCATCTGCTTCAACTACTACTACATCTGTACCAGAACTAATATAATTACTATGGTAGTTTTCGCTAATACCACCTAAGAAACCAGTAACTTTGATTCCTGCATCATACAGTAAGTGGGCGAGTAGTGTCGATGTTGTTGTTTTTCCATGTGTTCCAGCAACAGCAAGTGTATGTGTGTTTTTTGAGATTTCCCCAAGAACTTGTGCTCTTTTTAAGAATTCAAAATTTCCAGAATTAAAATATTGAAGTTGTGGATGATCATTTGGAATTGCAGGAGTGTAAATAATTAGAATATCTTCCAAGTCACATTTTAAGAAGTTTTGAGGTACTGCTGATAGGGCACTGTCAAAAGTAATGTTCGCTCCTTGTTTTTCTAATCCCTTTGTAATAGTACTAGGGGTTTTGTCGTAACCAGCTACTTCTATGCCTAATTCTAAAAAGTATTTAGCAAGGGCACTCATACCTATTCCACCAATACCTATAAAGTAAACTCTTTTTAAAACTTCAATATTCATAATTTATTTTTTAGTCAATAATTTTTTTATTTCATCTACAATCTTTTCAGTAGCGTAAGGTTTGGCCATTTTTTTAATTTCTAAAGATAAAGATTCTCTAAGTTCTTTGTTACCTATTAATAGATTTAACGTAGTTACAAGATCTTCTTTGAGTTTCTGTTCTGGCAGCATAAGTGCTGCTTTACGTAATGTAAAGTATTCAGCATTTTTAGTTTGATGATCTTCTGAAACATAAGGAGAAGGTACAAATACCACAGGTTTTCCTACAATAGCAAGTTCTGATAGTGTACCTGCACCTGCTCTTGATAGAATAATATCTGCATTTTTAAAAGCTTTTCCCATATCTTCAATATAACTTACTACTTTAACTTTAGCGTTACTGTAGTTTTTATATTCTTCGTAATAAAGTTTACCACATTGCCAAACTATAGAGAGTTTAGAAGTGTTAAAATAGGTGTTTTTACAATATGTGGCTAGTGCTTCGTTAATGGCTTTCGCTCCTAAGCTCCCTCCTAAAACTAAAAGATTTAATTCTTTATTTTCAGGAGTTGTTGTTTGTGCTGGGTTTTGTGTGTGTTTTTGTAAATGATCTAGAATTTGTTTTCGAATAGGATTTCCTGTAAAAATAATTTTTTCTTTTGGAAAGAATTGTTCCATTCGTTCATAAGCTACACAAATTGCATTTGCCTTAGGAGCTAGGAGCTTATTGGTTATTCCAGCATACGAATTTTGTTCTTGAATAAGTGTTGGGATTTTTAGGAATTGTGCTGTTTTTAATAGTGCAGCACTAGCATATCCTCCTGTACCAATAACAATATCAGGATTAAATTTTTTTAATATAAAATAGCATTTATATAAACTTGAAATAATTTTAAAAGGGAGTAATGTATTTTTCCAAATATTTTTTCGTTGAAATCCACTAATCCATAATCCTTCAATGCGATATCCGTTTTTAGGAACAACTTGCATTTCCATGCGGTCTTGAGCACCAACAAACAAAAATTCAGCATTAGGAATTTGCTTTTCGATAGCTTCAGCAATAGCAATAGCAGGGTAGATATGTCCACCTGTTCCTCCGCCAGAAAGCATACATTTAATAGAGGTATTATTCATATTTTAAATATCATCTTGGCTAAATAGTTCTAGTACGGCAACATTTTGACCTGTGAATTCACTAGGATCTGACTTTGCACTTACACTGATAATAATTCCAAGACCTAAGCATGTCATCCAAATTGATGTACCTCCACTACTTATTAATGGTAATGTTTGCCCTGTTACGGGGAATAAGCCTGTGGCAACTCCCATATTTATAATCGCTTGAAAAATAATGGGGAGTCCAACTCCTAATGTCAGTAGTTTACCAAAATAGTCATCAGATTTATGAGAGATTATTAAAAGCCGAACCAGAATAAACACATATAATGAAAGTAGTATAAGTGCTCCGATAATTCCTAATTCTTCAACAACAATAGCATATATAAAATCTGATGAAGATTGTGGTAAAAAGTTTTTTTGCACACTTTTTCCAGGCCCAAGCCCAATTAGCCCACCTGTTGCAATAGCTACTTTAGCACGTTCTATTTGATAGTTTGAATTTTGAGAAATTTCGTCTTGTTGCCAGAAGTTTTCAATACGATTCATCCAGGTATCTACCCTATGAGGAAATAAGTCTGGAAAAGCTTTAGCAGTTGTTATAAAAAAAAGTAAACCAAACAGTCCAGAACTAAAAATAAGTAATAAATACCTCCTTGGATACCCTCCTAAATACACTAATATCGATGACATTACAAAAATAATTACTGCTGAAGATAGGTTTGCAGGAAGTACTAAAGCACATACAAGCATCACAGGCAACCATAAAGGAATAATGGTTTGTGTGAAAGTATGTGGGTGCATTTGGTACTTCGACATAAATCGAGACACATAGGTAAAAAGAACTACTGAAGCTAAGCTAGATGTTTGAAAACTAAGCCCCACTACAGGAATACGAATCCATCTACTAGCATTTGCTCCATCAATGATATCCCCTTGTGCTAAAGTAACAATCAATAGTATAATACTAATAGGAAGCATTAATATGGAAAGTCCTTTAAAATAATGATGAGGTATTCGGTGCATACCATACATGATTAAAAAACCTAAAATAAGGTGTACCATATGCTTTATTAGGTATTTTAAAGTGTAACCTCCACCTCCATATAAGTAAGCTAAATTACTACTCGCACTATATACGGGCATAAAAGAAAATAGAGCTAATAATGCTGCAATAGTCCAAAGTGTTTTATCTCCTTTAAGTTGCTGTTGTATCTTTTTTAGTAACATCATAGCTTTTAGAATGAGTTTGATTCTCTTTTATAGTTTATTGACACAGGCTTTAAATTGATCTCCTCTATCCTCATAGTTTTTAAATAGGTCAAAACTTGCACAACACGGTGAAAGTAATACGGTATCATTAGCCTCTGAAATTTTGGTAGCACAAGCAACAGCATCTTGCATAGAATCGGTTTCATAAAGATCAATGATCCCTCCTGAAAACACCTCCTTAATAGGAGTGTTGTCAATTCCTAAACATATTATAGCCTTTACTTTAGAGGTTACGAGTTCTAGGAGTTCGTTATAATTATTTCCTTTGTCAACACCACCAACAATCCATATAATAGGTGTTTTTACAGCTTCTAATGCATAATAGGTAGCATTGATGTTTGTAGCTTTCGAATCGTTGATGTAATGTACTTTTTTTATGGTTTTAACTTCTTCCATACGATGTGCCACACCTTCAAAGCTCGAAAGACTATCTTTAATTACTTGTTTGCGGATACCAAGAAGTTTAGAGGCCATCGCTGCTGCCATTGCATTTTTAATATTATGCTTTCCTTTTAAAGCTAAAAAATTATAGTCCATTAATGTCTCTGAGGTATCGTTATCTTTAAAGGTAATTTGTTTTTTATCCAAGAAAACTCCTTGTTTTAGTTTGCGTTCCAATGAAAATGGATAACATTGTGCTGCAATTTCGTGAGTTTTTACATAAGCTTCTATAACAGGATTATCCGCATCATAAATAAAAAAGTCTTTGGATGTTTGGCTCGCTACAATTCTAAATTTAGAATGAATATATTTTTTAAAATCATAGTCGTATCTATCTAAGTGATCTTCAGAAAGACTCGTAAGAATAGCTATATTTGGTTTGAAATTTTTTGTACCGTCTAATTGAAAGCTACTTAGCTCTAGTGCATAATGGGAGTGAGGGTGTTCTTTTTTATCATAGAGCGATCGAGCAAAACTATAGCCTATATTTCCAGAAACACCCGTGTCTAAATTTGCTTCTCGCATGATATGCCCCATTAGTGAAGTAGTAGTGGTTTTACCATTACTACCCGTTATGGCAACAAGTGTTGCTATTTTTGATTGATGTAAAAATGCAAATTCAATTTCAGAAATAATTTGAATACCTAGCTCTTTAAGCTTTTTAATTATTGGAATACTATCAGGGATACCAGGACTTTTAATGGCCCAAACAGCAGGTTTGTAAATTTTTTCAGAATGTCCTTCAGATTCAAAAGTAATTTGGTGAGATGTGAGTACTTGTTGGTTTTTGGGTGATATTGTTCCTGCATCTGATACAAAAACTTCATAACCTTTATATTTAGCTAAAAGTGCTGCTCCAATACCACTTTCTCCTGAACCTAATATTAAAATTCTTTTTGAAATATTTTCGGTATTTTTATTTTGATCTGTTAGGTTCATAAAATATTTGTTAAAGGTTTGTTATCTTAATTTCAAAGTTACGATTGTTGCTACTGCTAGAAAAACACCCAAAATCCAAAAACGAGTTACTATTTTACTTTCATGTATTCCTTTTTTTTGGTAATGATGATGCAAGGGAGACATTAAAAAAATACGTTTTCCTTCTCCAAATCTCTTTTTAGTGTATTTGAAATAGGTAACTTGTAATACAACTGATAAGTTTTCTAAAAGAAACACTCCGCAAAGCAATGGTATTAAAAGTTCTTTACGTGCTACTATAGCTAATACAGCTATAACACCTCCTATGGTTAAACTGCCCGTGTCACCCATAAATACCTGAGCAGGAAAGGCATTGTACCATAAAAAACCAACTAATGCCCCTGCAAAAGCAGCTATAAAAATAGTCATTTCACCTAATCTGGGGATATACATAATATTTAAATAATCAGAGAAAATAATATTTCCTGAAACCCAAACAAATAAACCTAATGTAACCACCATAATAGAAGACACACCTGCAGCTAAACCATCCAAACCATCAGTAAGATTTGCACCATTTGATACAGCAGTTACAATAAAGATAACAATAGGTATAAATACAAGCCAAGTGTACTCTTTGTAATCTTCAGAAATACAAGTAATTAATTTAGAGTAATCCAGTTCGTTATCTTTAATAAAAGGTAGTGTTGTTTTTGTTGATTTTTGCTCTGGAAGGAAGGCTTTTGTTGCCGTACTATGACGACTTACTTTTTCTAGTTCGTGATGTTCTTTGGTGAACTTTGTAGCTTCTTTTATAGTGATTTCTGGATGGAAGTACATAACTGTTCCAACAAGCATTCCTAAACCTATTTGTCCTAATATTTTAAATTTTCCAGCAAGACCATCTTTATTTTTATGTTTGATTTTTAAATAGTCATCTATAAAACCAATGACCCCCATCCAAAGTAAGGATATTAAAAGAAGTATAATGTATATATTATGAAGTTTTGCAAATAAAAGTACAGGTACCAGTGTGGCTAGTATAATAATTAGCCCCCCCATTGTAGGTGTTCCTGCTTTTTGTACTTGACCTTCTAAACCAAGATCTCTTACTTGTTCCCCAAGTTGTTGTTTTTGTAAATAACTAATAATATATTTTCCAAAAACAATAGAAATGAGTAGTGAACTTACAATACTAAGTGAAGCTCTAAAAGATATAAAATTAAAAACTCCAGCTCCAGTGAGTTGGTAATTTTCTTCAAAAAATTGAAATAAATAATAAAACATATTTTGTAATTAAAAGATAGTAAACCTGTTTTTAAACAAGCACTTAAACAGATTTTAAGTAGTATTGTATTTTTTTCATATCATTAAATAGAAATTTCTTTCCTTTGATAAGTTGATAGGTTTCATGACCTTTTCCTGCAATAAGTATTACATCATCTGGTTTAGCAAGTTGTGCGGCCATTTTTATTGCTTCTTCTCGATCAGTAATTACGAGTGTTTTATTTTTTTCCTGTTCGGTAAGGTCTGTTTGCATATCTTTTAAAATAGCTTCAGGTTCTTCACTTCTTGGATTATCACTGGTAAGAATTGTTTTATGACTCAGGCTCACTGCTATTTTTGCCATAATAGGTCTTTTAGTACGGTCTCTATCCCCACCACAGCCTATGAGTGTAATTATTTCTTGTTTTTTTGAAATTACATCTAATGTCGTTTGTAGTACATTTTTTAGTGCATCAGGGGTATGTGCGTAATCAACAACAGCGTGTACGCCTTTTGGAGAGGTGAAGTGTTCGAAACGACCTGTTACCCTAGGAGAAGCACTGAGTTTTGTAAGTACTTCTATAGTTTCTTCATTTAGGAGTACTGCAGCAGCATAAGCCGCAACTAAATTATAAGCGTTAAAAGCTCCCACTAAAGGACTCCATATTTCCTGTTCATTTATTTTTAGAAGTGTGGATTTAAAGCTACTTTCTAAAATTTGAAAACTGAAGTCAGCAAGGGTTTTAGAAGCATAAGAATATTTTTTTGCTTTTGTGTTTTGAAGCATAAAAGCACCATTCTTGTCATCTATGTTTGTAAGAGCAAATGCTTTTTTAGGCAATTGATCAAAAAAAGCCTTTTTCGCATCTCGGTAATTTGAAAAAGTTTTATGATAATCTAAGTGGTCGTGTGTTAAATTGGTAAATATTCCACCTGCAAAAGTTATCTGTGAAATTCTTTTCTGATCTATTCCATGAGAACTCACCTCCATAAAACAGTGCGTCACTCCTTGGTTGTGCATTTCACGAAGGTATTTGTTTAAAGTAATCACATCAGTAGTTGTTTGGTTTGCTTCAAACTCTTTATCTCCAAGAATTACTTTTATTGTTGAAATAAGCCCTGTTTTATACCCTAGTCGTGTAAAAAGATTGTAAAGTAAGGTACTTATTGAAGTTTTTCCGTTAGTCCCCGTAACTCCTACAAGTTGGAGTTTAGATGAAGGATCTTCGTAGAAATTTTTAGCAAGTACTCCAAGTGCATCTGGCGAGTTTGAAACTTCTATATAAGTAATATCTTTTTGAAAAGTAATCGTGTTTCCTTTTTCATAAACCACAACAACAGCACCTGCCTCAATAGCTTTATCTATATAGAGGTGACCATCCGTAAGTGTACCTTTTATAGCTACAAAAAGTGCATCAGTTGTTACTTCTCTAGAGTCGATATTTATTGCGTCAATTGATAGGTTGGCAATATCTCCTGTAGTAGCTTCAATAGTAACGCCTACTAATAGGTCTTTAAGTTGTTTTCTACTTTTCATAAGTATTTTTAAATATAGTCTATGACAATTGTAAAGTTACTTTTTTAATGTCTTTGATTTTAGTACCTTTTTTAATGGATTGTTTCGTTACTTTTCCACTGCCTTTAACTTCGACTTTTAAGCCCATATTTTCAAGTAAGGGGAGGGCATCTATCAGTGGCATACCTATAACATTAGGCATTACTGTGCGGTATTTTAGTTTGTAAGCAGTATATTTATCAAATGATGGTTTTTTAATACTATCTGATAGGGAAATAGCTTGTTCAATAGGTGTTGAGGTGTAGATTTTTTGAGCTATTTTATCAAAAACAGGAGCCGCTACTTCATTGCCATAAAATCCTTTTTCTTTATTGGGTTCATGGATTACGACAATACAAGAGTATTTAGGTTCATCTGCAGGGAAATAACCTACAAAGGAAGAAATATATGATAGTTCTTTTTCTGAAGATTTGTTGTAATTTTTTTGACAGGTACCTGTTTTTCCAGCAATTTTTACACTTGAATTCCTTAGGTTTCTAGCTGTTCCATCTGTTACGACTTGTTTTAATAAATCTTGTAAAATAACAACATTTTTTCTAGAACAAACCGCTGGGTTTAAAATCTCTTTTTTAAAAGTTGTTGCCACTTTTCCCCAGTTGTGTACTTCTTTTACAAACTGTGGTTTTACCATTTCTCCATCGTTGGCAATGGCATTGTAAAAAGTTAATACCTGTAAAGGTGTCATAGAAACTCCATATCCAAAAGCCATCCATGGGAGTGTTGTTCCATACCAGTTACGATCTCCTGGATAGGGAAATTTAGGTAATCCTTCTCCTTTTATAGAAACATTTAATTTTTTGTTAAGACCAATATTAAAATAACGGTCTAGGAGTCTTCTAGGTTGGTTTTTATATTTTTTGTAGAGTACTTTAGCAAAGGCAGTATTAGAGGAGTATTTAAATGCTTCTGCGAGTGATATTTTTCCGTAACCACCACGTTTCGAGTCATAAACTTTACGATCATAAAAGCGTGCAACACCTCTTTGGGTATCGACAACATAGCTGGTATCAATAGCTGTATCTTCAAGAAGTGCCATCATAGTCATTAACTTAAAAGTAGAGCCTGGTTCATGAGATTCTCCAACAGCATGATTTAGGCTTTCATAATACGTACCTTTAGAAGTTTTTGATAGATTAGAGATTGCTTTGATTTGTCCTGTTTTGGTTTCCATAAGAACCACAGATCCATAGGAAGCCTCGTATTTTTCAAGTTGTTCCAGTAAAGCGTGGTGTGCGATATCTTGGATATGTACATCAAGAGTTGAGATTACATCATAACCATCTTGAGGTTCAATTTCATTATCATCAAATACAGGTTTCCATTGTCCTTTAGAGATTTTTTGTTTAAGGCGTTTTCCTGGTTTTCCACGAAGGTATTTTCCAAATGCTCCTTCCAGACCTACTCGCGTAAAATATCCATTTTTATCTCGACGTTCATAACCTATGGTTCTCGCAGCAATTTCTCCTAATGGGCGTTCTCTTGATGTTTTTTGTTCCACTATAAGTCCACCTCTTATGGCTCCTTGTCTCAGAATTGGGAAATTTCTTACTTTTTGATATTTTTCAAAATTGATATTACGGCAAAGGAGCACATAACGCATTTTGTTTTTTCTTGCATGTTCTAAAAGATCAAGATAATAAGTTGTTGATTTTCCAAAGTTTTTGTAGAGTGCCTGTGCTAGTAATTTTTTTTTACTTTGAAATAAATCCTTTTTAATAGTTACTGGATCTATACGTATATCATAGCGTGTAACAGAGGTGGCTAATAGGTTATAGTTAGCGTCGTAGAGGTTACCCCTGTTGGCAGGGATTATAAAATCTTTATAGACTCTTTTTTGTGCTATTTTTTGGTATTTATCTCCTTCAATCACTTGGATTTTAATTAATTTAAATACAATTAATCCAAAGAGTATGAGCATAAAAAACGCTATAATATACGATCTATTTGCAACTGTTTTTTCCATGACCAAAACTTATGACACCTTTATCTCTAAGATTTTTTTTGAGTAATTTTTTAAAGTGTTTTTAAATCTAATAAAGATAATGCTGTTTTTATGAATTATTTAACAATAATTTTTAATGGAGGGGTGTCAGGAGAGCTAATTCCTCTAGATTTTAGTTTATTTTCTAAACGAGATTCCATTTCTAGAAGCATTAATTTTGAGCGTCCTTCCACAAAACGAGAACGGAACTCTTTTAAGGTTTTATTTTTGAAAGCAATTTTATGTATTTTTCGCTCGGCATTATGTGCACTGGTAATCATAATCATAGATAAAAAAAATAAAAACAAAAGTATGGACCAGTTTTTACTAGCATTTGCTGATAGTAATACTTTTGCTTTGAGTATGTCATAAATTTTTTGCTTCATCTATAATTTTTAATCTTATTTTGTGTTTAGAGCTTATTTTAACTCACTACTTCCTGTAATCTAAAATTTTAAGAACTTGGATCACTTTAAAAAGATTTACATATCTCGATATGCGCATTATTTAAAAGTAACTCAAAACCTTAAACTTTTTGAATTAAAGTTCGTATTCTCTTTAAGCAAACTCTTATAGTTTTTCTGCAATACGAAGTTTAGCACTACGAGCTCTGGAGTTTTCTTTAATTTGTTCGGGAGTTGGTACAATTAACTTCCCTACTTTTTTAAAAGGGACATCTGCAACGCCAAAGAGATCTTTAGGTGCTTCTCCTTTAAAAAGACCATTACGAATAAAACGTTTTACAAGTCGGTCTTCTAAGGAATGATACGAGATCAAACTTAATCTTCCTTTGGGCTTTAAGATATCTTTGGACTGTAAAAGTAGTTCTTTGATTACTTCTAGTTCTTCGTTAACTTCAACACGTATTGCTTGAAAAATTTGAGCTAACATTTTGTTTTCTCGTCTCTTGTCAAGACACCCTGAAACTATTTCTATAAGTTCAAAGCAGGTGTTTATAGGTTTCTCTGAACGACTTTGTATAATTTGACGTGCAATTTTATAAGAGGCTTTTAACTCACCATATTCCCAGAAAATTTTTGCCAGATCTGCCTCTGAGTAATTGTTTATTACTTGGTGTGCAGATAAAGGCTGATCGGTAGCCATTCTCATATCTAATGCCCCATCAAAACGAATAGAGAACCCCCGATTACCTTCATTAAATTGATGAGATGAAACACCAAAGTCACCTAGAATACCATCTACTTGTTTATGTCCCATAAAACGTATAAAGCGTTTTATGTGTCTGAAGTTTTGGGGTATTAGGTCAAATCTAGGATCATCAATAGCATTTTTATGAGCATCTTTATCTTGATCAAAACCAAATAAATGACCTTTGTCACCTAAGCGTGAAAGTATTTCTCTGGAGTGTCCGCCACCACCAAAGGTGACATCTACATATACTCCATCTGGTTTGATGTTTAAACCATCTACCGATTCGTGTAATAATACAGGTTCGTGGTACTCTAAATGACTCATTATCGTCGTTATTTATAATAATTCTTGATTATTTCCCATTATTTCTTGAGTAAGATCTGCGAAATTTTCTAGATCATGACTAATTTCTTTATAGTAATATTCATTATTCCAGATTTCTATACAGTTTACAGTTGATGTGATTATAATATCTTTTTCCAAGCCTGCAGGTTGCATAAGATCTTTAGGGATAAGGATTCTTCCTGTGGAGTCTATATCTAGGAGTTTAATTCCAGCAGTGAATTTTCTTATAAAATCTTTATTTCTTCTTTTAAACGGGTTTAGACGTCTAATTTTTGATAATATTAGATTCCATTCCGCAATAGTGTAAAGTTCTAAACAAGGTTGAAATATTGATTTTTTTAGTACAAAACCCTTTGTAACTTCCTCATTAAGTTGTTTTTTAAGTGATATAGGAAGCATAAATCTTCCTTTTGCATCCAGTTTACATTCATATGTTCCAATAAGATTTATCACAATATACCAATACGTAAAAATATAGAATGTTCAAAGATATTTAAAAAAACGCCATATTTTACTACAATGTTTCGTTATAATATCAAATACTTATTAACATATTTTGGTTTTAATACAGATCTTTGTTAAAAAGTAGTCGGTTTAAAATGTGCTCTTTTTTTTAAAATAGTATATTTGTTCATTGATCATGAACTTGAATTAATGAATAACGAATTAATTACAGAAGGAAAATTTGCCTACAAGAGTAGCGGAGAAGGGCGTCCCCTCATTGTTCTTCATGGACTTATGGGAGGATTGAGTAACTTTGATGAACTATTTGATTATTTTCCAAAGCATAACTATCGGGTAATTATACCTGCACTACCTATTTATGATTTGCCAATTCTTAAAACTAATATTAAAAATTTGGCGATCTTTTTAAAAGAATTTTACGATTATATAGGTTGTTCTTCAGCTATTTTAATTGGGAATTCTTTAGGGGGGCATTTAGCTTTAATGTTTCAGAAATTATACCCTGAAAAAGTAGCAGGTTTGGTACTTACAGGAAGCTCTGGATTGTATGAAAATGCTATGGGTGCTAGTTATCCTAAAAGAGGGGACTATGAATATATGAAAGCTAAGGCTGAAGGAGTGTTTTATGACCCAAAAACGGCAACTAAGGAAATAGTGGATGAGGTTTACAATACGGTAAATGATAGGAATAGAGCAATTCGAATTATTGCCTTTGCTAAAAGTGCCATACGTCACAACATGGCTAAGGATTTACCTAATATGAATATTCCTGTAGGTCTTATTTGGGGAAAGCAAGATAGTGTGACTCCACCAGAAGTTGCGGAAGATTTTCATAAGCTATTACCACAATCCAATTTGTATTGGATTGATAAGTGCGGTCATGCTGCAATGATGGAGCAACCGACTCTCTTTAACGAGATTGCTCATAATTGGCTTAAAGAAAATAATCTTTAGTTTTTAAATAATTTTAATTTTGTTTTCTATTGAAAATTCATCGTGCTCATTTTGTTGAAAGTAATAGTCAGGTCGAGAAATGCCCAAAGAGTAAATTGCCAGAATATGCTTTTATAGGTCGTTCTAATGTAGGTAAATCATCACTAATTAATGCACTTACCAATCAAAAGAAATTAGCAAAGACTTCTGGTAAACCAGGGAAAACACAACTGATTAATCATTTTCTGATTGATAATTCATGGCATTTAGTAGATTTGCCAGGTTATGGTTATGCAAAGGTTTCTAAAACAGAAAAAAAAGTTTTTCAAAAGTTTATTACAGACTATTTTTTACAGCGTATGCAACTGTGTTGTGCTTTTGTACTTGTAGATTGTCGTCATGAGCCACAGAAAATAGATTTAAATTTTATGGAATGGCTGGGAACAAACGGACTTCCTTTTCATATAATCTTTACAAAAGCTGATAAATTAAAGCCTTCGGTTTTAGAGGTAAATATTGAGAATTATAAAAAGATAATGCTTGAAAATTGGGAAGAAATGCCCAAATATTTCATAACTTCTTCAACAACCAAAAGAGGTAGTGAAGAGTTAATAACTTATATTCAAACATTAAATAGTACCTTGTAATATTTACATAAATCACACATTGAAATTACTATGAAATATATTTCATAGTAATTTCAATTTAATGCGTAATTGGTATTAGAGCTTGTTTAAAGGGAATACAAACTGTAATTCAAAAGTTTAGGGTTTA
>WTKB01000367.1 GCA_011524575.1 Aquimarina sp. | reverse complement strand
GAATAACGGAAATAATAAACAAATAAATATTTTCAAAATGCTCGGGGATCTATAATGTTAAAAGGGAAGGTGTATCATATCAATTATAAGAACTTGTTTAAAGGGAATACAAACTGTAATTCAAAAGTTTACCGTTATTGGGTTACTTTTAAAGGATGCACCTATCGAGATATATAAATCTTTTTAAAGTGATCCAAGCTCTTAAAATTTTGGATTACAGGAAGTAGTACCTTTAAATAAGCTCTAACTCTTATTTTCTATAAAAAATAGCTTCAAAAATAGTACTATTACCTACCGAGTCTTCAACAAAAACTTTGAGTTCATTTTTTCCAGATTGGTAGATACCATCACTTAAGTCATGAACAAGAAGTTGTTTTTTGGGATCATAAGCAAATAGTGCGAATTTCCCGTTTATACTTCCATGATAAGTTTTAATTCCTGTTTCGTGGTCGGTAATTTTAATTCTTAACGTTTTTAGCTTAGAAATCCATTTGTTATTACTAAAGTTTAAAGCCCTTATTTTTGGAGCAATGGTGTCTGTGCAAATGGTAAATACTCCAAAATCTCTTGTTCGAGCCTTTAAACTATTTTTTTCAAATTTAGATCCCACATATTGTGGTTTTCCAGATTTTGAAATTTTAGCAATATATTTTTGTTTGGCATCAGTGATGTTTTTAAAACTGATATTGATGTATTTATGTAGGGGAGTGGTTGGCTCGTGAAGTTTTAAAGTATCTTGTGAAGCACTTGTTTTGATGTTTAAATACTCTTTATGGTATAAAGCATTTTTGGGGATATAGACACTCCATTTCTCATTTTGATGATGAAAACTTTGGCTAGGCTGGGCTGTAAATATATATGGGCTATTTTCGAGATTATTTTTTGTTGTGATATTAGTTTCCTCTTTCCCTGTAATAGGAATACGTAGGACACTCTTATTTTTTTTCACATCTAAAACAGTAACTTCAGCCATATAGGATAATTCTGGGCTTATATGTAATTTCCCATCACCTACAGATCGGTCATAGATACTTAGAGGATTGCTTTCTTCTATAAATAGTTTTGTAATCCTTGAACGATTTTCTTTAAAATAAGCATAATCTATAAGTTGGTTAATGTGTCTTGTCTCAGAAAAAGCAAATCTGTCCAATTCCATTTCAAAAACAGGAGTACCATTAAGTTTGGAACTGATTTTAAAAACACCATTTTTATTGTACGCTGCATCTTGTTGGTCTACTGTATTTACGCCAATTCCTATTGCTCCACAAGCCTCAATAGGGGTTGAGGTAATTATTCCATTATCTTGTTTTTTAATATGGAGTTGATAAGGTTCATTAGACCCATTTACATGGCTGTTTTCATCTAATGGATACAACCAAATCGATCGAACTAGTGGCTTTCTAGTGTCTTTAATATCAAACCCTTCTAACATCGGATTGATGGGTCTTGATTGGGCGTCTCGGAGTTCAAAGTGTAAATGAGGACCGCTACTTCCACCAGAATTTCCAGTATAAGCAATCACTTCTCCTTTTGAAACCGAAATTTGATTTTTGGAAGGAAAAAGCTCTAAGGTATAGGTCTTTTTAGCGTATTGTTGTTTTTTAACATAGGCTTCTATTTTTTTTGAAAAACCTTGTAAATGGGCATATACACTTGTTTGTCCACTTGGATGGGTAATGTAAAGGGCTTTCCCATATCCATAATGACTTATTTTTATACGACTTACATAACCTTTCTCAATAGCAAAAGTTTTCAAACCTTCTTTACCTTGTGTTTTTATATCTAATCCAGAATGAAAATGATTGGATCGTAGCTCTCCAAATGTTCCAGATAATACTATAGGTATGGCTACAGGTGGTGTGAAATCAGAAGTATTGTTTCCTGAAGCTATGTTTTGCTGTGCAATAGCTAATAGATTACAGAAAATTAAAAAGCAAATAATTAAGGAATGTCTCATAGTAAATATACCTTCAATTACAAAAAGTAATTGTTTTGTGAATCTAAAAATAGTTAAAGTCGGATTTTAAGCAAGTATTAATCTTCATAAATTTG
>WTKB01000158.1 GCA_011524575.1 Aquimarina sp. | reverse complement strand
CCAAGTTCTTAAAATTTTGGATTACAGGAAGTAGGGAGTTTAAACAAGCTCTAAAGCACGAATTGGTACTAAAAAACAAAGCGAAGCTATTTCTTAGCTTCGCTTTGTTTTTTAAACACTACACCTATACCTTAATAGAGGATACTTATAAGAACTTATTTAAACGCACTACTTCCTGAAAAAAAGGGTTTAAGACTACACTGATAATCCTATTGAAAAATTACGTTACTTCTTTAGAATTTTTATTTTATATTTCTTACGACTGCTATTGTTTAAATGATTTTCTCTAAGCCAAGTGTTATGGGTTTTTAATTCTTGGTAAGTCATATCGTATTTCTTTGCAAAAGATGCAAGATTAGCAATAGGAGAATCAATGGTTATTTCGTAGGTCTTTGGCATTTTATAAAGATGCTTCTGCTCGAAATGAAAACCAAAGGCTTTAGGATTTCTCAAAATTTGCTTCAAAGCAAGAATTCGAAAAACGTATCGAGAAGTTTCTTCACTCAATAAAAGATCATAGTAAGATTTTACTTGTTGATTTTTTAAGCGTCTAGATACACCTCGATTTCCTGCATTATAAGCAGCAGCAGCCAAAGTCCATGAACCTAAAGTTTCCTTAGATTTTAAGAGATACTTACAAGCGGCTTCCGTAGATTTTTCAATATGAAAACGTTCATCAACATTAGCATTTACCTCCAAACCATATTCCTTACCCGTACCACTTAAAATTTGCCAAAAACCAGAAGCTCGTGCAGGAGAAACTACCTGAGAAAGTCCACTTTCTATAACTGCTAAATACTTAAAATCGTCAGGAACACCATACTTTTTCAAAATAGGAGTAATAATTGGAAAATATTTAGCTGATTTTTTTATAAGCAATAAGGCATTTGATTGCCAATAGGTATTCACTAACAACTCACGATCAAGACGTTCACGAATATCTAAACGATGTAAGGGTACCCGTTCACGAGCGAAGTCTAGTCTTGTCGGTAAATCTAAGGCATAAACTTTATATATCTCAGGTAAACTTTCTGAAGAATTAAAACCACTAGTAGAATCTAAAGAAAAGAAGTCAGATTCATTATCTAAAGGTGTAAATGAAAATAAAAAAGAAAGCCCCAAAATACTTAATAAACCTAAAAAACCAACAAAATTATTCATACACGAATAGCTTAAAAATAACAGAAAAAGAAAAAACTAAAGAAACAACAATTAATTTAAAAAATGTAAAACTTAAAAAAAAATATGATGTAAATAATACCTATTACATATAGATTAACGGACAATTAATTGATAAGAAAAGAAAAAATAGATCTATTTAGAGTTCAAATAATCGTTTAAAATACGATTTATAATACGATACTTAAAAACAATCATTGCATGAGTACCCCCTTGCACAGCTACAACATTAGAAATATTTGAAATTGGAAAAACAGCATCATTATCTCCATGTATATGAAGACAATTTATCATAGAAGAAGCATCCTGATTCCAATTAATAATTTGATCAATACTCCAATCCAAATACTGCTTATCCTTAATTACAAAAAATAAATTATAAAGTTTAGCAACAGGTTTTAGATTGGGAAGAGACAATATGGAATTCCAATCATTCACACTAGAAATAAAAGAGGTAGGTAAAAGCCTGTGAAGACGAAGCCATTTAGAAATCCGAAACCTAAAAGGAAACTCATGGCAACTTTTAACACTAGAAATTAAAATAATATGATCAAAATCTCTAAACTTTGCAATTTCTTGGGCTAAAATACCACCAAAAGAAACTCCGATTATACTACATCGATCATGCAAAATATCCGTAGCAAGTTGTTGAGCATAACTTTGCAAAGTTTGATTTTTTGAAGGGATGAACCAATCTAAATGATGAAGCTCATAATTTGGAATAGTTATATTCTCAAAAATTTTAGCATCTGCAGCCATTCCTGCAATGCAGTAGATATGTTTTTTCAAAATCAATTTAAAATAAAAAAGCCTTATACTAAATAATATAAGGCTTTTTTTAAATATATAAAATATTCTAGTGATGTAATATTTCTTCATTATCCTTCATAGGAAATGTCTGTGGTGTAAAATCCTGACCTTCGATAATATAGTTACCATCATTATCGGTCTTACTATAATCATAAGCCCAACGATAAACTTTTGGTAACTCACCTGGCCAGTTACCATGAACATGCTCTACAGGAGTAGTCCATTCTAAAGTGTTTGACTTCCAAGGGTTCTTAGAAGCAACTTTACCATAGAACATAGAATGGAAGAAGTTATATAAGAAAACTAACTGAGCACTTGCAGTAAGTAAAGCAAATAGAGTAATAAGTACATTGGTATCTGCTAAATCATCAAAATAAGGAAAGTTAGTATAAGTATAGTATCTTCTTGGAAGACCTGCCATACCTACAAAATGCATTGGAAAGAAAACACCATACGCACCTATTGCGGTGATCCAAAAATGAACATATCCTAAATTTTTGTTAAGCATTCGACCAAACATTTTTGGGAACCAATGATAAACACCAGCAAATAAACCATATAATGCAGAAATACCCATTACTAAGTGGAAGTGAGCAACAACAAAGTAAGTATCGTGTACATTAATATCCAAGGTACTATCACCAAGAATAATTCCTGTAAGACCACCTGTAATAAACGTGGACACTAAACCAATTGAGAACAACATGGCAGGGTTAAATTGTAAATTACCTTTCCAAAGCGTAGTAATATAATTGAAAGACTTCACTGCAGAAGGAATAGCAATTAATAATGTTGTAAAAGTAAACACAGAACCTAAAAATGGATTCATACCTGAAACAAACATGTGGTGACCCCATACAATCGTTGAGAGAAAAGCAATAGCAATTATAGAAATAACCATAGCTCTATATCCAAAAATTGGTTTTCTAGCATTCGTAGCAATTACCTCAGATGTAATACCAAGTGCGGGTAAAAGTACGATATAAACCTCAGGGTGACCTAAAAACCAAAATAAATGCTCAAATAAAACAGGAGAACCACCCTGATTATGTAGAACTTCACCTTGAATAAAAATATCACTTAAAAAGAAAGATGTTCCAAAACTACGATCCATTATAAGTAATAATGCAGCAGAAAGTAATACTGGAAATGAAATAACACCTATAATAGCAGTTACAAAGAAAGTCCAAATTGTAAGCGGTAAACGACTCATAGACATTCCTTCGGTTCTTAAGTTAAGTACAGTTACTACATAATTAAGAGAACCAATCAATGAAGAAGCAATGAAAATAGCCATAGAAACTAACCAAAGAGTCATTCCAAGACCTGAACCAGGCATCGCTTGTGGTAAAGCACTAAGTGGTGGATAAATTGTCCAACCTGCAGCAGCAGGACCAGCCTCTACAAAAAGAGACAAAACCATAATAATACTACTCAAGAAGAATAACCAATAAGAAACCATATTCAAAAAACCAGACGCCATATCACGAGCACCGATTTGAAGTGGAATCAAAAGGTTACTAAATGTACCACTTAATCCAGCAGTAAGTACAAAGAAAACCATTATTGTACCATGAATAGTAACAAGAGCTAGATATACGTTAGGATCCATAACACCTTCTGGTGCCCATTTACCTAATAAAACCTCAAATATTGCAAAAGACTGCTCTGGCCATGCAATTTGTAAACGAAAAAGCAACGACATCGCAATACCGATAATTCCCATCAGCAATCCTGTAATAAGATACTGTTTAGCAATCATCTTATGGTCTTCACTAAAAATATATTTAGTGATAAATGTTTCTTTATGGTGGTGGTGTTCTGCAGACATAATTCTTTCTATGTATTAATTTTAATAAAACTAATTAGATACTACTTGTTTAAAAGTTTTTTGTTCTGAAATCCAATTTTTGAAATCGCTTTCAGACTCCACAACAATTTTCATTTGCATGTTAAAGTGTGATGCACCACAAATCTTATTACATAGTAAATAGTAATCGAATTCATAAGGCTCTAATGCTTCCTCACCTTTAGCTAAAAGCAACTTACTTTTATCTCTACGTATATTGTTAATAGTTTCAACTTTTTCTACCATAAAATCACTTAATCTAATCTCCTCAGTAGTCTGAGTTGGAATATAAGAGAATTCAGTAATCATACCAGGAACAACATTCATTTGTGCTCTAAAAAATGGCATGTAAGCGGAGTGTAAAACATCCTGAGAACGCATTTTAAAAATCACACGTTTATTAACGGGTAAATGTAACTCGCTAGTGATGATATCATCCATAGCATAATTATCAGATTTATCAACACCTAATGTATTAACACCTTCGATAAAACGTACATTAGCTTTACCAAGCTCATTGTCATTACCTGCATAACGTGCTCTCCAACCGAATTGATACGCGTATAATTCAACAATTAAAGCGTCCTCATCATCTTCATCGATATTCATTATAGTTGTCCAAGTATAAAGACCATATAAAATAAGACCTGCAAGAGTAATAACTGGTATGATAGTCCAAATCATTTCTAAGGTATTATTATCTGCATAATAAGTAGCCTTTTGATCCTTCTTACCTTTATATTTATAAGCAAAAAAGTGAAGAAAACCTTGAGTTAAAATTTGAACAAACATGATAAGAACAACAGAAATCTGCATCAATCTATCATAATCAACACCATGCTCTGAAGAAGCAGCTGGTAAAAAATAAGAATAATACTCAATGAAACAAAAAGCCATTAAAGCATACAGGAACAACACAAAGTAAAGCATAAACTTACCTTGTTTTTGGTTATCAGCATTATTAGCTACCTGAGAATTATCAGAATTTCCGAAAGTAATGGCTAAAAAATTAGATAGCTGCCAAAACGTAACCCCTAATAAAACAACAATCAATAAAATTAAGAAAAAAGTCATTGGTAATTATATATGATTATACGTATTCAATTAATAATATTTTCTAATAATGAAAATGTTTACTTTCCTCTAATAAAGGATTTCCTGTAGGCTCGAGTTCTGTTTTAGTAAGAGCTCGAAAAACAACAAACATAAACAATCCTAAAAAGAACAATAATGCACCTATTTCACTTACACCAAACGACCATGAAGCTCCTACCGTAGCTGGCATAATCATATTGAAAACATCAACATAATGACCAAATAAAATAATAAAACCTGCCATTACTACTAACCAGTTTAAACGCTTGTAATCAGAGTTAATTAACAAGAGTACTGGAAATAAGAAATTTAAAACAATCATTCCAAAGAAAGGCAATTTATAATCATTAATACGAGTAATGAAATAAGTAACCTCTTCAGGAATATTAGAATACCAAATCAAAAGAAACTGAGAAAACCACAAATAAGTCCAAAAAACGCTAATACCAAACATGAATTTAGCTAAATCATGGATGTGACTATTATTCACAGCAGGTAAATATCCTTGAGATTTTAATAAAATAGTAACTAAAGCAATAACAGTGATACCACTTACAAACATACTTGCAAAAACATACCATCCGAAAAGTGTACTGAACCAGTGAGGGTCAACACTCATAATCCAATCCCAAGACATCATAGACTCAGAGTAGATGAAAAACACTAAAAAGGCAGCAGAGTATTTAAAACTCTTTTTATACCAAACATTACCTGTAGGTTCTGCATCTTGATTTTTAGAAAATTTAACAGCATATTTTCTATATAAATTCCAAAAGAATAAGTAGATAGCTGCACGTACCAAAAAGAAAGAACCATTTAACCAACCAGATTTACCTGCAATTAATGCATCATATTTATCAGAAGTAACATCAAGTAACTCAGGATCCATCCAAACAAATAAATGATTCCAATGTAATACAGAAGCAACTAATATCAAGAAAACAATAATACCCCCTGGTAACAAATAGGCAGTAATTGCCTCCATTACTCTAAATAAAAGAGGTGACCAACCTGCATAAGATACAAATTGTATCGCATAAAAAGCCAGAACACCTAATGAAATAATAAAGAAGAAAAGAGCAGCAACATATAAAGAAGCCCAAGGCTTGTTATGTAACTGATGTAAAATATGCTCATAATGTGCGTCAGAGTCATGACTATCATGAGAACTACTCACCTCATGGTGAGATCCGCTATGAGAATCCTTAACAGCAACCTCATGATGAGAATTACCATGTCCATCTCCATGACTATCATGTAAAAGTTCTTTAACTTCCTCAATAGTGTGAGGTGCAGAAGAAAAACCTATTGCAATTCCTACAATTCCTAAAATTAAAAGAAGAATAGGGATAAATTTTAAATTTTTAGTTAATGTATACATAACCTAAATTAGATGTTCTTACTTGTTTAACTATTTTTGATCCAAGACTTTATGTGAATGATGTGACTTTCCACCTAAAATCTTTAATTTAGAAGATGCTTTGGGAGAAGATTTAACCTCTTTAACAACATCATTAACCGATTTTGAAGCTGAAGATATAACTTCTTTAACTCCACTACTATGAAGAAGATCAACAGAATGATCAAGTTCATGAGATACCGAATGATTAGTCGTAGAATTAGCATTACTCACTGTAGTAGAAACTTTATCTTGTAAAGTAAAAGTATCCTTTATACTTACAGGATATAAACCTGCTTTTTGATCAGAATCAATACGAGGAGTCTTTCCTTCAAGCTTTGCCTTTAAAGATTCTACGTACTGAGCAATCAACCATCGCTCTTCTATACTCGTCTGTGATGCATAAGAACCCATAGAATTAATTCCATAGTACATTACATGGTAAATACTACCTTCAGTGATTTTACGACCTGGATCATCATAAGAAGGAACACCAAGAATTTTTTCACGCTGAACTAAAGTACCTTTACCATCTCCTTTTGTACCATGACAAATGGCACAATATATATCATAGAGTACCTTACCTTTTTCTGCATTTTCTTTAGTATATGCTAAAGGGTTTTTTAACTCTGATTTAGCTTGACTATATCCTTTAGGTGAGTTTTCATAATCATAAGGAAGCCAACCTCTATGTACAGTACCACTAACTGGTTGCAAAGCTTCAGAACCATTATTATCACTAAAAATATCATGAGAAGAGTAAGCCTCATAAGCTACCGACTCATACATATTAGGAAAATACTCATAATTAGGCTTTCGCTTGCTTTGACAAGAAATAAGGAAAGCAGATGCTAGCAAAATTTTTACAAAACACTTCATATCTACTATGCTTCTTTTAAATTAACTTCAACAGCACCAGAGGCATGTAAAAGTGAGGTTAAATCATCTACCTGATCATCAGTAGCATTTAATTCAACTAAAAAATGATCATCAGTAGTTCTCTCATCTGGATTTTCAGCCTTCTTAAAAGGCCATAATTTACTTCTCATGTAAAAGGTTAAAACCATTAAGTGAGCAGCAAAAAATACAGTAAGCTCAAACATAATTGGAACAAAAGAAGGTAAGTTTTCTATAAAACTAAAACTTGGCTTACCACCAATATCTTGTGGCCAATCTTCTATCATAATAAAGTTCATCATAGTGGCAGCCACTGATAAACCGACAAGTCCATACAAGAAAGCACAAATAGCTAATCTTGTATGAGGAATACCCATAAGCTTATCTAAACCATGAACAGGGAATGGAGTATATACCTCATTAATATGATAATGCTTTATTTTTAGTGCTTTTACAGCATCTAGCAACACCTCGTCATCGAGATAATATGCATGTACAACTTTTGAAGCCATTTATATTGATCTTTATTCGCTTAACAACTCTACTAATTATGAATAATTTAAATTATTAGATTTTAATGGTGACCTGATGAAGTATCACTAGCTAAAATCTCTGAAATACCTTCTGCCTTATTGTATGTAGGCTCACCAGAATCTCTTAATCTTTTGTAATTACTACCAGAAGATTTCAAAATTGATTTAACTTCTGCTTGAGCAATCACTGGAAAAGTTCGTGAATATAATAAAAAGAGCACAAAGAAAAAACCGATAGTACCAATGAAAATCCCTATATCCACAAATGTAGGAGAAAACATTGTCCATGAAGAAGGTAAATAATCACGGTGCAATGATGTAACTATAATTACAAAACGCTCAAACCACATACCAATATTTACAACAATAGATATAAAGAATGAAAACATAATGCTTCGTCTTAAACTTGGAAACCACATAAATTGAGGAGAAAAAACATTACAAGTCATCATTGCCCAATATGCCCACCAATAAGGTCCTGTCGCACGATTCAAGAAAGCATACTGCTCATATTCTACACCAGAATACCATGCAATAAAAAGCTCCGTGATATAGGCAACACCAACTATAGAACCCGTAATCATGATTACTATATTCATAAGTTCTATGTGTTGCAAAGTAATGTAATTTTCAAAATTACAAACCTTACGCATAATAATAAGAAGCGTATTTACCATTGCAAAACCAGAGAAAATTGCCCCTGCCACAAAGTAAGGAGGGAAAATTGTAGTATGCCATCCTGGAATTACAGAAGTTGCAAAGTCAAAAGATACAATAGTGTGTACTGAAAGTACTAGAGGAGTTGCTAGACCTGCAAGAACCAAAGAAACCTCTTCAAAACGTTGCCAATCTTTAGCTCTACCAGACCATCCAAAAGATAAAATACCGTATATCTTTTTTGCAAAAGGAGTAACAGCTCTATCACGTATCATTGCAAAATCAGGTAATAAACCAGTCCACCAGAATACTAATGAAACAGATAAATAAGTTGAAATAGCAAATACATCCCAAAGAAGGGGTGAATTAAAGTTAACCCACAAAGAACCAAACTGATTTGGAATTGGTAAAACCCAATAAGCAAGCCAAGGACGTCCCATGTGAATTACTGGAAATAAACCAGCCTGAACAACAGAGAAAATAGTCATTGCTTCTGCAGAACGGTTAATTGCCATTCTCCACTTCTGTCTGAAGAGTAATAATACAGCGGATATCAAGGTTCCTGCGTGACCAATACCTACCCACCAAACAAAATTAGTAATATCCCAAGCCCAACCTACGGTTTTATTTAAACCCCAAGTACCGATACCTGTAGATACTGTATAAACCATACATCCCAGACCCCAAGCAAATGCAATTACAGCAATTGAAAATACAATCCACCATTGCTTATTTGCACTTCCTTCTACAGGAGCCACTACGTCAAGAGTAACATCATGGTAACTTTTATCTCCCGTGACTAAGGGTCTTCTTATAGGCGCTTCATAATTAGACATAATATACTTATCTATATAAACTTTAATACTAAACTTAGACTCTAAACATTACGTACCTTAACCTGATACTGTACATTTGGTTTTGTACCCACATGCTCTAATAAATGATACATACGATCAGATTTTAAAGATTTTGCTACGGAACTTTCTGGATCATTAATATCTCCAAAACTCATTGCTCCTGTAGCACAAGCTCTTGAACAAGCAGTATCAAAATCATCACCAGAAAGCTTCTTACCTTCTTTCTTAGCTTCAAGAATGGTAGCTTGTGTCAATTGGATACACATAGAGCATTTTTCCATAACACCTCTAGAACGTACTGTAACATCAGGATTAACAACCATACGACCCAAATCATTATTCATATGGAAATCAAACTCGTCATTATTGTTATATAAGAACCAGTTAAATCTTCTTACTTTATAAGGACAGTTGTTTGCACAATAACGCGTACCTACACAACGGTTATAAGCCATGTGATTTTGCCCTTGTCTACCATGAGAAGTTGCAGCAACTGGACATACAGTTTCACATGGAGCATGGTTACAGTGCTGACACATTACTGGCTGGAAAGCAACTTGAGGGTTCTCAGAAGGATCTTCCATCTTTCCAAAACCTGATAAACTCTCTCCTAGACCAGCAAAGCCTTCTTTTTTCTCGTTGTCTTGCTCAAAAGTTTCTTCAGAAGAATAATATCTATCTATTCTTAACCAGTGCATATCACGTGAACGACGCACCTCTGACTTACCTACAACTGGAACATTATTTTCAGCATGACAAGCAATAACACATGCACCACAACCTGTACATGAATTTAAATCAATAGAAAGATTAAAATGATGCGCAATTGAACGATCAAATTCATCCCAAATATCTACATCTGGAGAAGTAACAGGAGTTACTTGGTGATCTAAAGAAACAACAGGTGTTGTATTAAATTTCTTTTTATCCTTAGTATTAAATATCTCTAAAGTAGTTTCTTTAATGATATCTCCTCTACCCATCAGGGTTTTCTGTAACTGAACACAAGCAAATTCATGAATACCTTCAGCTTTTTCAATCTTTACAGATGACTGTACATTATTAGCATTTTTATAAAGAGGGAAAGCATTAACCCCAACATTCATCTCTTCTTTTCCTCCTAAGTCTCTACCGTAACCTAAAGATAAACCTACAGTACCTTTTGCTTGACCAGGCTGAATATATACAGGAACATTTTCTACAGTACTATTACCAACAGTAATATTTACATAACTACCGTTTAGAGCACCATTTGCAACATTGTAATTTTCTAAACCAAGATCAGAGGCATCAGACTTGGAAATTGTTAAGTAATTATCCCAAGATACTCTTGTAATCGGATCTGGAAACTCTTGTAACCATGGATTAGAAGCTTGAGCACCTACACCTAAAGAAGTTTTAGTATAAAGTATAAGTTCTAAGCCACTACTTGGCTTAGCATTTGCTAAAGCACTTATAACAGTATTATTTACAACAGCTAAGTTTGCTGATGCAGCAGCTTGATTGTTAATTTCATAAACACCATCATGTAAAGCCTTATTAAAAGATAAACCTTTTAAAATTTCTTGGTTCCAGAAATCTTTTAAGTATGCATCATAAGTGGTAGTAGCACCAACAGAAGTTAGTAAGAAATCTTGAAACTGACGTGTATCGAACAAAGGACGAATTGTAGGCTGCATTAAACCATATTTCCCTTTATTAAACTCTACATCTCCCCAAGATTCAAGGTAATGTGGTAAAGCCCCTACAAACTCCACCTTAGAAGCTGTAGCATCTAAATGAGTAGAAAATGTAGCTTTTAAAGCTACTTTATCAAGAGCTTTTTCAAAGGCATCAGCATTTGCATAAGTATACAATGGATTAACACCCACCATAATCAAAGCACCTACTTTACCTGATTGCATTCTCTTTACTAACTGATCAACTTTTTTCGTATCACCAACACTTGTTAATTTTGGTGACGCAGTATTTAAAGCCTCACTACGTAATTTAGTATTGATTGCCAAAGCTAAAAGCTGTGCATTGACATCGTTTAAACCAGTAACAAATAAAGCTTTTTTACCTTTTGATTTTAATTGAGCAATTGCCTTTTTAACAGCACCAGATAGTTTACTAGACAAAGAAACCTTAGCCCCACCAAATAATCCAGCATAAATAGCAGCAACTATTTTCTTCTGCTCAGTAGGTGTTGCAACAAAACGCTCATCAGCATTAGCACCAGTAATCGTCATATTAGACTCAAACTGAATGTGCTTTGACATCTTACCATTTTGTGGCACTTTATTTTTAGAATATCCTAAATCATATCCTCCACCTTGCCAATCTCCAAGAAAATCAGCACCTACACCAACGATAGCATCTGCTTTACTAAAGTCATAATTAGCAAGAGCACGCTCACCATAGACTTTTTCGTAAGCATCTAATGCCTCGGTATTAGAATAAGCATCGTACTCAATATGCTTAAGATTTGGATTCTTCTTAGTAAAATCTTTAATCAGCTGTGAAGTAGAAGGACTAGAAAAAGTAGATGTTAATAACACCACCTCTGTTCTGATTCGAGCTAATTTCTCTAAGAACTTCGCATCAAATTCCTTCCAAGTTACAGTTTTTGAAGCTACTTGCGGAGCTTTTAAACGCGTATTATCATACAAAGACAACACAGAAGCATGAACCCTAGCATTGGCAACACCATCAGAACCTGCAAGTTCATTATTCTCAATCTTGATAGGCCTACCTTCTCTGGTCTTAACAAGAACACTTGTAAAATCAAAACCATCAGCAATTGTAGTTGCGTAATAATTTGCTACACCAGGAACAATTTGCTCAGGTTGCACTACATAAGGAATAGCCTTAACTACAGGCCCCTCACAAGCAGCTAATGTAGCCGCTGCAGTACTAAAACCTACATATTTCAAAAAATCCCTACGATTTGTCGTAGATTCCTCAAGAGTTTCCTTATCTCCAAGAAAATCATTTACAGGAATATGCTCTGGGAATTCGTTTTGTTTGAGCTTCTGAGCCATTGAAGTATTCTCTAGCTCCTCAACGTTTTTCCAATATTTTTTCTTTGATGACATAAAATTCGCTTCTTAAACTTTTGTATAGCTAAAAAATCACAAAAACAATTCTCTACACTAGTAATGACATTTACCACATTCTAAACCTCCCATTTGAGCTGCAGTAAGTTTACTTACCCCATACTTCTTAGATAGTTCTTTATGGATATTATCATAATACTCGCTACCTTCCATTTTTACATTAGTCTCACGGTGACAATTAATACACCATCCCATGGTAAGCGGTGCATGTTGATACATAACTTCCATCTCCTCTACAGGACCGTGACACTTTTGACAAGCTACTCCTGCAACTTGTACGTGCTGAGAGTGATTGAAATAGGCGAAATCTGGCAAATTATGAATACGTATCCATTTGACTGGATCTGTCTTTCCTGTATAAGATTGTGTATTTGGATCCCAACCTACAGCTTTATATAATTTCCCAATTTCTTTATTATAATCCACCCCATACTCAGCTAATCCTTTTGCTTGAGTATCCTCTGCCACTTCACCAATAGACTTGTGACAGTTCATACAAACATTTAAAGATGGAATACCAGAATGCTTAGATACACGAGCTGAAGAGTGACAGTACTTACAATCAATTTTATTATCTCCAGCATGTATTCTATGAGAATAATGAATTGGCTGAACAGGCTCATACCCTTGATTAACACCTACCTGCATTAAATACCCATAAGCCAAATAAGCACTTAACAGTAAAAATAAAACAGCAGACACCAATAACAGAAATTGATTCTCAACAAAAGCCTTCCATAATGGCCTACAGCTAGACGCATCACAAGATGATTTCACTTCAACACCGCTTTTTTCAGCAAAACGTTTTAAACTTCTGTTCAGTAAAAACAAAATACCTACTAATATAGCTAACACCACTGCAAGTAAACCAAGCACAATATCTTGTGACATACTACTACTAGCACCATTAACTTCTTTACCACCTCCAACAGGACCAGGAAGAGTTGCTTTAGTAGCTTTAGGCTCATTTACATAAGCTAAAATATCATCAATATCTTTGTTTGATAATTGAGGAAAAGCATTCATAGGAGTTTTATTATACTCCTCATAAATAGCTACAGCCTCTGCATCACCAGAAGCAATAAGTGCTGAACTATTTTTTACCCAACTATAAATCCATTCTGTATCATGACGCTCAGTAACCCCAAATAAAGCAGGACCAGTAGCCTTTTTATATCTTTTATGACATGCAGCACACAAAGAATTAAAAAGCTCTTTTCCTTTTTTAGGATCAGCGTCCTGAGCTTTTACAGGACTAAAGTTTGAAAATGTAAGTAAAAAAACGAGCGTTAGTAACAAATACCTAGAGGCCGTTTTACCATGATTTACTTTTTTCATATCAAATAATAGAATTATGACTTCAAAACATTTTAATGGCATAGTTTATGTTTTAAAATAGCATATAACCAAAACCATTAATTTGGAGCAAAAATAGCATTTTAAGTCGGTTTGATAAACGCCTTGCGTATGGTTGCATATAATTTATATTTATTCTAAATAGTGAAATTTTTTTATTTTCAATAAAAAAAGAAAAAATTGTGTTATTCATAACGTTATTATTTTTCACAAAACAGATACACAGATAAATATAAATCCAATGACAAATAAAATGCCAATTAAGAACATAAATATGTATTTTTGTATGGTAAAAGAAAATTAAAATTGAAGTGATTTAAAGACAAATATGATTACAAAAAAAAACATCCTAAACTTATTTACATACTTTTTAATGGGATATTGTGCCTATGGTCAAATACAAATCAATTTTCCTCCACAAAATGAAACTTCTATTATTGTTAGTCCTGAAATTAACAATCTAGTTGAAGCAAGAATGCAACACTATGGCTCTTCAAGCTATAAAATTCAATTATTTTACGGCTCACTAGAAGATGCACACACCACTTTGAAAAAATTTAAATTTAATTTTGAAAACTGGGAGGGCTCTATAAAGTATGAAACACCAAATTACAAGGTTTGGGTAGGAGACTATAGAAACAAAATTGATGCTGATCGAGCTCTTTTAAAAATTAATGAAAAATTTCCAGGAGCATTTGTATTTGAAAACAAATAACAGCTTATATCATTTTTATTAAAACTACTAATACACATCTCGATATACGCATTTCTTAAAAGCAACCCTGTAACAACAAACTTTTAAAAGGTGTTTGTATGGAGTTTAAAAAACTCAAAAACTTATTGTAGTGTTTTTTTTAAGCATCTTTAATAAGTATGTCATATAAAAAATAAAAAAATGATTCAAAGAATACAAAGTTTATATCTTTTTTTAGTATTTTTGATCTTGACAGTGGCATCATTATTCTTGCAAACAGGATATGATATACCACTTACAATTAATACTCCCTTAATTTGGGAGACTATGTTAGTATCTGGCTTAACAGCACTAATTGTGATTTTTCTATATAGAAATAGAAAATTACAATTTAGTGTCAACAGAATACTTATTTTGGTTCAAATTATTTTACTCAGTTTTTTTGTTTATCAATCACTAATGTTATCTGGAGAAAATGTTTCAACAACAGAAATATTTTCTGAGAAGGGTATTGGTCGTTTAATCCCTGTAGTAGTAATTATTTTACTGGCATTAGCTAATAAAGCAATTCGAAAGGATGAACAACTCGTAAAATCTGCTGATAGATTACGATAAAGCAAGTATGTTATTGTGTGTTTATAGTAAACGCTCTCCTTTTTTAAAGGAGAGCGTTTGTGTTTTGTAACAACTTCTATTTTAAAAGTACTGTAATAATCACTCGTTCTAATTATTCAGAAAGAGTTTATTATAAGTAGCAGAGAAATACACCTCAATAGATTGACCTACTTTAAACTGATTGCAATAATCTTCGGATACAAAAAAAGAGAAATCACTTTGCTGATAACTCACTACCACTAAAGACTTATCAGATTTTAAACGCTGCTTACAACGTAATTTTTTTATTTGTGCAGTAACTTTAATAGCGTCATTACGAGCTTTTTTATCATTGGTATCCGTATTATACAATAGGATACCTCCAACAATTAAAATTATTAGTATAACAAAGGAGGATAGTATTAATTTCATAATAATTTCAGGAACTAACTACTGGAAATGGTTTAAGATTTTAAAAAATCCTTTATTGCATTACAGATATAATGAATCTGATCTTCCTTAAGTTCTGTGTGCATTGGTAAAGAAATAACCTCATTACTTAATGCATTAGTTACTGGAAAATCTGTGTCAGAATAACTTTCACTTGCATAAGCCTCTTGCTTATGTAAAGGAATAGGATAGTAAATACCAAAAGGAATATTCTTCGAACTAAGATATGTGGCTAAAGCATCTCGCTTATTGTTCTTAATACGTAAAGTGAACTGATGAAAAACATGACATTGACAATTATCACAACTAAATTCAGAACATGAATTTAGAGTCATAGGAAGTTCAATACCGGCTACACCAGTAAGTAATGCTTGATATTTTTTTGCAGCATTTCGTCGTTTGGCATTATAACTATCTAAATGAGGCAGTTTCGCATTTAAAACAGCAGCTTGAAGAGCATCTAAACGAGAATTTACACCTACTTCTGAATGATAGTACCTCTTATACATTCCGTGATTTACTATCCCCTTAATTTTATAAGCTAATTTATCATCATTGGTAAAAATTGCTCCACCATCTCCGTAAGCTCCTAAGTTTTTTGAAGGAAAAAAAGAAGTTGTAGCAATATCCCCCATTGTTCCAGTCTTTTTTAAAGAACCATCAGAAAATTTATATGAAGCACCAATTGCCTGAGCATTGTCCTCAATTACGTACAAATTATGCTTTTTAGCAACAGCTAAAATAGGCTCCATATCTGCAGATTTACCAAATAAATGGACTGGAATAATCGCTTTAGTTTTTGGAGTTATGGATTTTTCTATGGCAGCTATCGAAATATTGAAATCTTCTGAAGAAACATCCACTAAAACTGGAGTAAGACGTAAAAGGGCTATTGCCTCTACAGTAGCAGCAAAAGTAAAATCAGCTGTAATCACCTCATCACCTGGCTGCAAACCTAAACTCATTAATGAAATTTGTAAAGCATCTGTACCATTAGCACAGCCTATAACATGTTTCACTCCTAAATAAGAAGCTAAATTATCTTGAAAACGAGTTATATGAGGCCCACCAATAAAACCACAAGAATCAAGAATTTCATCAAAAGATTGTTTAATTTGAGGTTTTATCTCTTGCATTTGCCCCTTAAGATCAACCATTTGTATTTTTTTCATACAATGCGAATAAATATTTTAACACTATGTAAAAATACAAAATATCAAAGCAATGCAATGATTTTAACGTATCTTCGCTAAAGATTATAAAATTATTAAAACCCATTGCTTTGATTTATAATACATGTGCTACAATTTTTAATAGTGCCTTGCCACTTGTTGGAAAATATTCACAACATCATAAAACATGGGTAAATGGAATATATGAATCCGTAGAGAAACTTAAAAACACTGACTTTTCTAATGAAGATTGGTACTGGTTTCATGCTGCATCGCTTGGTGAATTTGAACAAGCTGTTCCATTAATAGAAGCATTAAAAAACAAGAAAAAAATCAAAATTGCCGTAAGTTTTTTTTCACCATCAGGATATGAGCAAAAAAAGAACCATAAACTCATTGATTTTGTGTTTTACTTACCTATAGATACTTATGACAATGCACTACTTGTAATAAACAAGCTACAACCTAAAAAAATATTCTTTGTCAAATATGAATTTTGGAATAACTATTTTAAAGTTATTAATGAAAACAAAATTCCTTTTTATCTAGTTTCAGCAGCTTTTAGAGAGGATCATATCTTTTTTAAGAGCTACGGGATATTTTTTAAAAAAATGCTTCATAAAGTCAGTCATTTTTTTGTACAAAATAAAATCTCTAGAGACTTACTTAAAAAAGAAGGTTTTATCAATGTAAGTATCAGTGGAGATACACGTTTTGATAGAGTCTATAAGCAACTTTCTATGGATAACCGTTTAGACTTTATTGAAAATTTTATTGAAAATAGGACAACTGTAGTTCTTGGAAGCACTTGGGCTGATTGCGAAAATGTAGTCATAGATGCTATTAATAAAGCTCCCGAAAACACATGTTTCATAATTGCTCCTCACCAAATAAAACCTGAAAAAATTGCAGCACTTACCGAAAAAATAAAAGTAAAAACACAATTGTTTTCTAAAGGAGAAATAAATGCTACTGCAAAAGTACTTATTGTTGATGCCATTGGTTATTTATCAAAAATATATAGCTATGCTGATATTGCTTATGTGGGAGGAGCAATAGGTACAACAGGACTACACAATATCTTAGAACCCGCAGTATTTGGCATGCCTATACTTACAGGACCTAATGTCGAAAAATTCCCCGAGGCGTATAATCTCAGAGATTTTGGAGGACTTAAAATAATTAACACCTCTCAAGAATTCAAACAAATACTTTTTGAATTACTGGAGAATAAAGTATTAAGAAATCAAATGAGTACTGCTTCAGAAAAGTTTATAAGCACCCAAATAGGTGCTACAAAAACTGTAATGGATTATCTGGAAAATAATTAAATTCATTCTGGCTAAATACACATAGATACTGTAGCCTTTGAAATCCTCTAAAAGCATGTTTAAATTACTAAATTATACCTAGTATATACTGTTTAAACATGCTTTTAGAGAATTTTACAAGATACCTATTCTACTTTAAAATACGACATCTAGTAATACCAATTGATATAAATTAAGATTTTCTTCTGAATGAAGGATCTCGTTTAACTTCACCTTTCGACGTAGGTGTTTTAAAAGGACGATTACCTCTATCTGCATCTCTTCTTGGCACTGCTGTAGATGTATCCAACCTACTTAAATCAAAAGATCTATCCTCTGAAGGAGCTGCTAACAGTTCACCACCTAAATCTATACCTCCATTTAAAAAAGACCAACTTAAGACTTCTAGATTTTCTTCAGATTGGAGTTGTTTTGATACTTCCGACTGTTGTTCTTTAAGGCGCTCTAATTCTGGAAATGATGGTAAATGAGGGCTTACTCTTTTAAAAAATTGTTCCGTATCAAAACTCCTTGTTTGAATTAATCGGTGAGAACGACAAGAACTCGTTTCTGAAACATACAATAACTGATCTGGTTGAAAGTAAACGCCATCGATACGAAATTGCTCTTGTCCGTTAGAAGAACCTAAATACCTACCAGCAAGAAGTATTTTATCTCCTGTTGATTTTCGTTTAAAACCAGAGTCCAATTGATAAACTTGCCCTACTGCTAATGCTTCTTTTTGTGCTTGTACTTTTTCTAAATCTTCGCTGTTCATAACCCTTATAAAAAAATGTAATTTTCTGATTTGCAAATATAACAACTCTAAAAACAACTTAAAATTAGTTTATATGTAAAAACAAAACATTAGTCTAAATTTACCCAAAAAAAGAAGTATTATTAAAGAAAGTGATCATCTCACTCCTTTAGAGCATCCTACACTCAAATCATAAACGCAATGTAAACTGTAAATCAAAAATTTAAGAACAAAGATTTACATATCTCGATATGTGCATCATTTAAAAGTAAACCAATAACGGCAAACTTCTGAATTACAGTTTGTATTCCCTTTAAACAAGCTCTTAATAAAATCCTATATTTGCACGTAGAGCTTGTTTAAACTCCATGCTCTTATAATCCATTTTCAATCTTTTTACAACAAGAACTAATCACTTCACAATACTATTATTTAAAAGTATTAGATTGCTAAAAAGATTGTATCGCTTTTTAAAATAGTAATACATGATACCTAACTTAAAAAAAGTCGCTTTTTATACCTTGGGTTGTAAACTCAACTTTTCAGAAACTTCAACGCTTTCTAGAGACCTTACACAAAAAAAATACCAGAAGGTTGAATTTTCTGAACCAGCTGATTTATATGTAATCAATACGTGTTCTGTAACAGATAATGCCGATAAACGTTTTAAAACTATTGTAAAACAAGCACTAAAAACAAACCCAGATGCTTTTATAGTTGCAGTAGGTTGTTACGCACAATTAAAACCTGAAGAACTTGCTGCAGTAGACGGTGTAGATTTGGTACTTGGTGCCACCGAAAAATTCAATATTGCACAGTATGTTGAAGATCTTACAAAAAATGCAACTGCAGAAGTACATTCATGTGAAATTTCTGAGGCAAATTTTTATGTATCCTCTTATGCTATTGGTGAACGTACCCGTGCTTTTTTAAAAGTTCAGGACGGCTGTGACTACAAATGTACCTATTGTACCATTCCATTAGCACGAGGAATTTCAAGAAGTGACACCCTTCAAAATGTTCTTGATAATGCACTTGAAATTGCTCAAAAAGGCATTAAAGAAATTGTAATTACAGGAGTAAATATCGGAGATTATGGAAAAGGAGAGTTCGGTAATAAAAAACACGAACATACTTTTTTAGACCTCATTACTGCTTTAGACCATGTAAAAGGCATTTCAAGATTACGAATATCCTCTATTGAGCCTAATTTACTAAGTAATGAAACTATTGACTTTGTTGCAGCGTCAAACTGTTTTGTACCTCATTTTCATATTCCATTACAATCAGGATCTGATGAAGTACTTAAAAACATGAAACGACGCTACCTAACCCCGTTATATAAAGAACGAGTAACTCGAATATTAAGTAAAATGCCTGATGCTTGCATTGGTGTAGATGTAATTGTGGGATTTCCAGGAGAAACAGACGAACTGTTTTTAGAAACTTATAACTTTTTAGTTGAATTACCTATTGCTTATTTACATGTATTTACATATTCTGAACGTGAAAATACAGAAGCAACAGCTATGGAAGGCATTGTACCTAAAAATATACGCGCCAAACGCAGTAAAATGCTACGTGGACTATCTGTAAAAAAACGCTATGCATTCTATGAATCCCAACTAAGCAAAGAAAGTGAAGTACTTTTTGAAAACGAAAATAAAGAAGGTTATCTATTAGGGTTTACCCAAAATTATGTTCGAGTAAAAACCCCTTGGAACCCTAATTTAACCAATAAACTATGTAGGGTTAAACTTCTAGAAATCGACAGTGATGGAATGGTAAAAGTAGAAATTTTAGAAAATACTATTCCTC
>WTKB01000134.1 GCA_011524575.1 Aquimarina sp. | reverse complement strand
GCCCAAGATCAAACAGAAAATAAAATAAAACAACAACCTGAAAATAAACTAAAAGAAGTGGTTATTTCTGGTAACCGAGAGAAACAAAAACGTGAAGAAGTACCTGCTTCTATTAGTGTAATTTCTCAAAAAGAAATCCAAACTATCAAACCTATTGGATTAGAAAGTATTGTAAACAATGCTTCTGGAGTTTATCTAGCTACATCAGCAGCAAGTAGTAACGAGCAGCATTTTATGGCAGCACGTTCTCCAATATCTACTAAAGGTTTATTTCTATACCTAGAAGATGGTTTGCCTATACGCCCCACTTCGGTATTTAACCACAATGCACTATTAGAAATGAACCGTTTAAGTATAGAGCGTGTAGAAGTTCTTAAAGGACCTGCCTCGAGTATTTATGGAAGTGAAGCCATTGGGGGAAGTTTTAACTTCCTTACCAAAAAACCTACCCGAGAATTCACAGGGAACGTACAATTAGAAATGAATACACTAGGTATTACACAAACTGGTGTAGAAGCAAGTACGTATTTAAACAAAAATACGGGAATTTATATCGCTGCTAGTTATGCCCAACGTAAAGATCAGTTTTTAGGAGAAAATCCTATGGGACATTCAGACTACGAAAAAACAGCAACAACCATTAAAACTACTCATAAGTTATCAAATCGTACCCAATTAACTAATGTACTAGATGCTATTGATTACCGTAGTGATATGTCGGGATCAATTAACGAAGAGGACTATATCATAGAAAACTACGAAAGTGATCAAACTTATACCGAACGTGATGCCCTTGCCATCCGTTTTAGAAGTACACTCGAAACCCGATGGAATGAAATTAACAAAACCACTTTTAATGGGATTTTTAGGTATAACGAAATGGGGCAGATTCCTTCATATAAAATAAATCAATTTAGAGGAACGGGAGAAATCAATAACAATCAATTTAGAAGTTTTGCAGGGCTTATTCAACATAAATACAAACCTTTTGGAGAAGTACTGAGCCTTATTGGAGGTATTTCTACTGATTTTTCTCCACAAAAATACGTGGCTAATAGCACCAGTATCACTTTTGATCCCATTACTCGAATTAATACAGGATACACGGTAAACACTGACGATTTTATTGCAAATTATAATGCAAATATTCTCAACTTAGCCAGTTATTTACAAGCAGAATATAAACCTTTAGACCAATTAATAATAACAGGAGCTATTCGAGCAGACTACTTTGAGTACGACTTTAATAACCAGATTACAGATGCAGACGCTAAGGCAGACCGTAAAGATACTTGGAATAATTTAGCTCCGAAATTAGGAATAAATTATAACTTCAATACAAACATGGGGGTCTTTGCGAACTACACTACAGGATTTACTCCTCCACAAACAGCTACCCTTTATAGAGACAGTGATGAAAACATCAACCTAAAACCTAGTTTCTACGAAAACTTTGAATTAGGTGGATATTTCCTCGTATTAAGTAAGAAACTCAAACTCGATTGGGCATTATATGCTTTAAATGGTAAAGATACTTTAATCAGTATTCGAGATGAAGCAGATGTTGTTTACAACACCAATGCAGGGAAAACTCAATCTTTAGGAGTAGAATATGCTGTGAGTTATTCGCCTACCGAAGAAATTACACTAAGCCATAATGGAAGTTTTGCCAATCATACCTATAAACGATTTTTTAATGACGGTATTGATTATTCAAATACAGATAGAGAAACCGCTCCTAAGCTTATTGGAAATACACGCTTAAATTACACGCCAAAATACATCAAAGGACTGAATACTGCCATTAGCCATGAACTAGTAGGAAAGTACAATACCAGTTTTGAAGGCCAAGCCACCAACGCAGAAGCAAACCCAACAACAACAACTTATGCTGGGCATAATATTTTTAATTTTACAGCTTCCTATACCTATAGGAAATTTGAATTTTGGGGACATGTTTTAAATATACTTGATAAACAATACGCCAACCGTGCAAGTTTTAGCCCATGGAGAAATGCAAATAGTTATACTGTAGGAAACCCAAGAGCATTCCATTTTGGAGTACGTTATCACTTTAACTAAGTCATGAAAAAAGATAAAAATATTAACAAATGGTTGTGGCGTTGGCACGTCATTGCAGGATTAATCGCTATGCCCTTTGTAGTATTATTAGCTATTACAGGAGCTATCTACTTGTTTAAACCACAGGTAGAAGCTCCAATAATAGAAAAATACAAACAAATTACATCGAATACTTCAGTGTTATTATCTTTAGATGCACAACTCCAAGCAGCTCATAAAGTATTTGGAAAACCACCTACATCAGTTAGCATTTCAAAAAATAATAATGAGGCTACGGCTTTCCATAGAGGTAGGTTTAGTCATAAAAAAACAGCTTATGTAAACCCACACACTGCTGAAGTAACAGGTACATTTAGCCCTAAAAGCACATGGATGTATAAAGTACGAAAGCTTCATGGTGAGTTAATGATGGGTAAAGTAGGTACTCTTTTTATAGAACTTATTGCATCGTGGCTCGTAGTACTTATTTTTACAGGAATTTATGTGTATTGGCCCTCAAAAAATAAAGGGCTAAAAGGTTTTTACCACATTCGAACTCAAAAAGGAAAACGTACCTTTTATAGAGATTTACACAGCGTACTAGGCTTTTGGATTTCTGGATTATTACTACTAACCCTTGCGGGTGGATTACCTTGGACAGATGTATTTGGTGGTAATTTTAAAAAAGTACAGCAAATCACAGACACAGGTTTTTCTAAAGAATGGATGGGTATTGGAATAACCTCCAAAGTAATCTCTAATAATCAGAAAGAAACAAACACACGCAAACCCCTTGAGGTGCAACAAATGTATCAAATTGCACAAAAGCAAGATCTAAAAGGAGCTATTACCTTGTATTTACCCAATAATCGAAATAAGGGGGTATTTTCTGTAGCCAATCAATGTTTTCCTCTAAAAGAGCAACAAAAAAAATATTTTGATGCGTATTCAGGTCAGGAAATAGTTTCACTAGATTGGCAAAATCATGTTGGTATACTTTTACGTGCTCGTATGTGGGCAATGGCATTTCATCAAGGACAACTAGGAACTTGGAATTTAATTTTAATGTTTTTAGTAAGTGTGCTTTTAAGTGTTATTAGTATTGCTGGGATAATCTCTTACTTAAAACGTAAAAAACAAGGTGCTTGGTCTATTCCTAAAACACCTGAAAGTTTTAAACTCGAATTAGGAGGCCTACTTTTAGTAGGTATGCTATGTTTTGTATTGCCTTTATTTGGAATAAGTATCGCACTGATCTGTGTCAACAATCAAATTTACCGGATTATAAAAATTAGAAGTATGAATTTAAAAGGGAGTATGTAATAGGTACCATGTCTCATCATAGGGGAGGGGGCTTTAGCCTTAGTGCTTTTAAATAAGTTCTGAATCTCTTGATCCAGCAGTGATAACCTATAATGAAATTGATACCAATTAGTTTTACTCCCCAGTAAGTCGTCTGTAGGCTTTACGAGCATCGGTGTAATAGATGCTATCTTGATGATTAAAAACAAGTTGTTTATAGCTTTGTTTTGCTGCTTCAATATTTTCTAAAGTTTCATGAAGTTTAGCTTGCAGATATAATATATCATCAAAGTAAAGACTATTTGAGTGATTTTTTATAAGTTTTTGAGTGCTTTCTAGGCTTTGGGAGTATTTCTTTTGCTCGTAGAGTAGTTGTGCCTTATGATATAAAATAGCATCTTGTAACGTTTTGGCATCTTGGGCATCAATAAGCGTTTCATACACTTCTAATGCTTTATCAGGCTTTTCTTGGAAGTTTAATAGGTCCGCTTTAGCAAAACGAGCTAGTGCTTCATTGGTATATTCTTTATCCATGTAATCTTCTATAAGAAGTGCTAATTTCATGGCATCATTAGCTATCAGTTGTGTGGTGGAGGCTTTTAAAACATTGAGTTGGGTAAGTGCCCATTTAAAATCTCCAGTATAATAACTCGCTTTAGCCACTTTAAAATTGGCTTCTTGGGCGACAGGATGATTTTTTGCGTGTTCTGTAGCTCTTGCGTAATTGATAAGTGCTTCATTAAATTGGTTATTTAAAAGAAGTACATCGGCTAGTAAAATCTCGGCTTTAGCTTTTTTTAAGTCGTTTATATGAGGTTTTTTACGTAATTCTTTAAGAATGTTTATTGCTTCTTTTCTTTCATTTTGTTTAAATGCTAAAAAGTACGCATAATCCAAAGTGAGTTCAATGCTTTTTGGGTGAGATTTATATTCCTTAATGAGTCTTTCGTATGTTTCACGTACAACCACTTGTTTGTTCAGATCATTTAATGCCTGCTCAGATTCTATTTTTAAGAGCATTTGGTGTGCCTCTAGCACATAACTGGTTAAAGAGCTATTTTGTATAAGGTATTTTAAGGTGTTTTTTGAACTTTCGATTTCTTTGTCCTCTAAGGCTATTCGGGCTAAACCAAGTAGTCCCATAGGGCTTTGATGGGTTCTTTTATAAAGAGCACGTTCTTGTAAAAAGGCTTTGGTATAGTCTTTTTCTTGAATAAATAACCAACTTAGTAATTCATTATAAGTGGTAATAGGTGTGTTTTGTATGCGTTTGAAAAGTATTTTTTTTAGTAATAGATTACTTTCTGAATTAGCATCTACACTTGTAAACTCTTGCAGCCTTCTTTTTACAATAGCAAGTCTGCTAGGGTTGTTTTGTGTATAGTTTAAATAGGCTTCAAACATTTTTTCTTTCTGAGAAAGACTTCCGTATAACCGAGCTAGCTCATAATCATAACTTGCATTGTATTTGTTTTTTTGAAGAAGTTCATAGCAAAAAACAGCTTCTTCAAGCAAAAGGTACTTTTTGAATTGTTGGGCGTAAAAAGCTAATCTTTTTGGATTTTTCTCTAAAGTGCTTAATAGCTTTTGAAAGGTTTTTTGAGCTTGTGTAGTTTTTTTTTCTAGATTGTAGGTTTGCCCTTTTTCTAATAAGTAAATATACTGGTTAGGGTTTTGTAATAGGGCTTTATCTAGAACTTTATGAGCTTTATCAAAAGCTTCTAAATTTCGATAACAATCTGCAATTATTGTAATGTAATTGGAGCTTTTAGGTTTTTTTTCAAGTAATTCTTCATAGAGAACTACAGCTTCTTGGTAGTTATTATTGAGGTATAACTCTTGTGCAAGTGATTTATTTTGAGCAAAAAGTGCACAAAAATGAAGTAGGAAAATAGTGAGTAACAGTCCTTTAATTTTTGTGCACATTTTTACAAACAATTTAATATTAATTAGGTATTAGTCTATTCGGTCAAAACCACAGTAAGGTACAAGTACTTCTGGTATTTGAATGCCTTCATCAGTTTGGTAGTTTTCTAAAATTCCTGCCAAAACACGTGGCAAAGCTAAAGAACTTCCGTTTAATGTATGTGCTAATTTCTTTTTACCATCCGTATCTTTATAACGAAGTTTTAATCGGTTGGATTGAAAAGTTTCAAAATTTGATACTGAACTGATTTCTAACCAACGTTTTTGAGCGGTAGAATAAATTTCAAAGTCATAAGTAAGTGCTGAGGTAAATCCTAAATCTCCTCCGCAAAGTTTTAAAATACGATAAGGTAATTTTAATTCTTCTAGGATGTTTTTAATGTGATCTACCATTTGATCCAAAACGGCGTACGAATCTTCTTGTTTTTCAATACGTACAATTTCTACTTTATCAAACTGGTGTAAACGGTTAAGTCCTCTTACATGTGCTCCGTAAGAACCTGCTTCTCTTCTAAAAGAAGGGGTGTAACCGGTATAGGTAAGCGGCAGATCAGAAGCTTTTAACAAAGAATTTCGGAACATATTAGTAATAGGTACTTCTGCGGTAGGGATCAAATATAAATCATCACCTCCAACATGATACATTTGTCCTTCTTTATCTGGTAATTGCCCTGTTCCAAATCCGCTATCTGCATTGACTAAGTGAGGCACTTGTACTTCCTTGTAACCAGCATCGGTGTTTTTATTTAAAAAATAATTGATAAGTGCACGTTGTAATTTAGCTCCTTTTTCTTTGTAAACAGGAAAACCTGCCCCAGTGAGTTTTACACCAAGTTCAAAATCAATAATATCATATTTTTGAGCCAATTCCCAGTGTGGTAAAGCATCTTTTGAAAGTTCTGGAATCGTTCCACTTGAAAAAACTTCTTCGTTATCCTCTTCATTAGTTCCTGTTGGTACGAGGTTATGAGGGATATTAGGTATGGTGTACAACAGTTCGTTAAGTGCTTTTTGAGTTTCACTTAAGGTTTCTGATAATGCACTGGTTTGTGCTTTCAGTTGTGTTGTTTTCTCTTTTAAGATATTGGCCTTATTGGTTTCTCCACTTTTGAATAATTGCCCGATTTCTTTTGAAAGCGTATTGGACTCCGCAAGTTTTTCATCAAGTTGTGTTTGAGTTTGACGTCTTTTCGAATCAAGATTTATAACTTCTTCAAATAAATCTTTCGATGGAAAATTTCTTTTAGCAAGAGCTGCAATATATTGTTCTAAATTTTCTTTAATTTGATTTACTTGTAACATGATACTAATTTTATATAAGTCAATAATTTAGTCCGATTTTTTATACGTTGTATCTACAGACTTTCACAAATGTATATAAAGTGTTGGACTTTATAGGTCAACTGAGTAAAGTATTTTAAAGGGAATTTACTCAAAAATGGATTTCAAAAGTTTAAATCACTTCATATATTTCAAATATTAAATACTAGACTCATAGTTATGAAACATACTTTGTTAAAAAAACATACTTATTTCCATTCTTTTTATCTCTTATTAGTTGTTGCTATAAATTTTGGTCATCCTCATTTTTTTCATGCTCAAGTCCATGAGCTTAAAAAAATAGTAGCGGATAGTGCTATGATGGATAATTCTAAGCAAATTTCAGGGCAGGAATTATCTCAAAAATATTTGAGTAATAACCAAATATGGAATGGAGATTTTACTCCTAAAAGGCTTCAGCAATTACAAGTTCTTAGTACGTCTAGTGATGCTTTTTGCTTCTTAGAATTTGATAAGCAAACCAGAGAAACAAAAATTATAAAACAGCATTTTTCCAATCCTCAAAAAAAACAGGTCGTATTATCAAGTAAGGAATTACCGATTTCTTTTTTTCAATCTTTTCAATTATCTAAAGACGAAACAAAAGTGATTTTAGGTGTGCAAGAAACCCCTCGGTATCGATATTCCAAATCGGGGTATTATTTTGTGTATGATT
>WTKB01000153.1 GCA_011524575.1 Aquimarina sp. | reverse complement strand
GTATATAATAGACCTTCTGAAGTTCAAGAACTGTTAGAAAGTTTAAGTAGGTTAGATTATGATAAACCTTTTGAAGTTGTAATTATAGAAGATGGTTCCACAGAAAAATCGGACACTATTGTATCTAATTTTCAAAATCAGTTGATGATTTCCTATTACTTTAAACCCAATTCTGGGCCAGGGGATTCTCGGAATTTTGGAATGAAAAGAGCAAAAGGAACTTATTTTCTAATATTAGATAGCGATGTACTTTTACCTTCTGATTATTTAAAACAAGTAGAAGCTGCTTTAACTAAATATTATGTTCCCTGTTTTGGTGGAATAGATGCTGCACATCCATCCTTTACCCCTTTACAAAAAGCCATTAACTTTGTAATGACTTCCTTTTTAACCACTGGAGGGGTACGAGGCACAACAACAAGTATAGGAAGTAAATTACAAAGTGAAACTAAGAAACAATTTCAGCCCAGAAGTTTTAATATGGGGCTCTCTAAGGAGGCTTTTGAACTAAGTGGTGGTTTTGGGTCTATTCATCCAGGGGAAGACCCAGATTTAAGTTTACGGCTTATAGCTATGGGGTTAGAAACGGATCTTTTTAATAATGTAAAAGTCTATCATAAACGCCGAATTTCTTGGTCTAAATTTTGGTATCAAGTCGTAAAGTTTGGAAAATGTAGGCCAATTTTATTTTTATGGCATCGTGATTTATTAGAACAAAAAGCAATGAGCTCCCTTAAGTTTTGGTTTCCTTCATTATTTTTATTGGGTACTATTTTTAGTGTGATGTGTGCAATTTTTGGAGTATGGTATTTTCTATACCTACTTTTGGCTTATGTGCTTTTAGTTTTTTTTGCGGCATGGTATTCACAACAATCGATAGGTATTGCGACTCGTGCTGTAGTGGCATTATTTGTGCAGTTTTTAGGTTATGGTTATGGGTTTTTAATTTCTTATGTTCAAATATTTATTTTTGGAAAAGAACCTAAAGAGGCATTTCCAGAATTATTTTTTACTACAAAATTATGATGAGTTGGTTTTCTAAATGGAATAAAATAATACGTTACACAAAATTTCAATACAAGACTTATTTCGTCTTTTTGTTGTTTACCACTTTAGTTTGGCTCGCTTTGCAATTCTCAGAAAATTATTCTAAAGAAGTTCTTTTTGAGATCGAATACATTACAGGGGAACAACAAAAGGTAATTACCACAGAAAGTGATGATCGAATACGTATGATTTTAGAGGGTAATGGATTTAATTTACTCGGAATAATATGGTTAAATAGAAAAATAAAGCTCGATTGCCGAAAGGCTCAAATGCTTTCTAAAGATCATGGATATTATACTGGAAATCGTATGCTGGAATACATTAAAGAAGGATTGATGTATAAAGGAGAAATTACTCACGTTTTAAAGGATAGTATTCATGTATATTTTGATTCGTATTATGAGAAAAAAGTGCCTCTTAAAATCAATTCAAAAGTCACCTATGCACAGGGGTATCGTTCTGTTAAAGGCCCAATAGCTACACATATAAATGAGGTTACTGTACTAGGTCCTTCAAGTATTTTAGATACTTTAAAAAGTATTCCTACGCAAGAATGGATTGTTGAAGATTTAGATAAAAGTATTACCAATACATTAGCTTTTGAGTATAAATTTTTAGAACACAAGTATTTATCTTTGAGTGATTCTAAAGTTGATGTAGAGTTAAAAGTAGATAAACTTACAGAACGTGTGTTTAACCTTCCTATAAAAGCGATTAATGTTCCGAAAAATGCTAAGATTCAGCTTTTTCCAAAGTCGGTAAATGTTGTTTTTACGGTGGCTTTAAAAGACTATTCGAAGTTAAGTGCTTTAGATTTTTCTGTAGTTGCAGATCTTGGAAAATCAGATTTATCCAATTCGAAACTACTACTGCATCTTGATCAGGTTCCAGATAATGTTTATAATACAAGGCTTATGAAACCTGAAGTAGAATTTATTTTAATCCAATAATTTATAATAATACCAATTGATATTTGAAAAAAGCTCTAAGAGCTTGTTTAAACTCCCTACTTCCTGTAATCCAAAATTTTAAGAA
>WTKB01000350.1 GCA_011524575.1 Aquimarina sp. | reverse complement strand
GGTTTGGTATTATTAAGCTCGGGCTGTGCTTCAGTTTTGAATTCCAAATACCAGCTGAGGATGCTAAAGAAATATTAAAAATCAAATAAATTTGATAAGTTTTTTAATTTTAAAAGCTGATAAATACTTATCAGCTTTTTTTATATATTAATTTTGTTGACTGATTTTGAGCTATTATCTAATAGTGCTCAAATATAGCTATTTAACTATGAAACATATACGTAACTTTTGCATTATTGCACATATTGATCACGGAAAGAGTACTTTAGCTGATCGTTTACTTGACCAAACACAAACGGTTACTAAAAGAGAGGCTCAAGCACAGCTTCTAGATAGTATGGATTTAGAACGAGAGCGAGGCATCACCATTAAAAGTCATGCTATTCAAATGGAGTATGTTTATAAAGGGGAACAATATATTCTTAATCTTATTGATACTCCTGGACACGTAGATTTTTCTTACGAGGTTTCTAGGTCTATAGCAGCTTGTGAAGGTGCTTTACTTATTGTTGATGCCGCACAAAGTATTCAAGCTCAAACTATCTCTAATTTGTATTTGGCTTTAGAGAATGATTTAGAAATTATTCCTGTACTTAATAAAATTGATCTTCCAAGTGCAAATCCAGAGGAAGTAACCGATGATATTGTTGATTTATTAGGTTGTGACGCTTCTGAGGTAATTCCTGCAAGTGCAAAAACAGGAATAGGTATCGAAGAAATTTTGGAAGCTATTGTAGAGCGTATTCCTTCACCTAAAGGAAATCCTGACGCTTCTTTACGAGCACTTATTTTTGACTCGGTTTACAATCCTTTTAGAGGGGTAGAAACTTACTTTAGGGTTATTGATGGTAGTATCAAAAAAGGCCAACAAATTAAGTTTATGGCAACGGGGTCGTTACATAATGCCGATGAAGTAGGTACGCTTAAGTTACAGCAAGTTGTTAAAAAAGAAATTAAAACAGGAGATGTAGGTTACCTCATTACGGGTATTAAAGATGCTCGTGAAGTAAAGGTAGGAGATACTATTACAGATGCTAAAGATGAGAGCCCAAAGGCTATTGGTGGTTTTGAAGATGTAAAACCTATGGTATTTGCAGGTATATATCCTGTAGATACAGAGGATTTTGAGGAGTTGCGTTCTTCAATGGAGAAGTTACAACTTAATGATGCCTCATTAATCTTTCAGCCAGAAAGTTCTGCAGCATTAGGTTTTGGATTTCGTTGTGGCTTTCTAGGGATGTTACACTTAGAAATTATTCAGGAACGTTTAGAGAGAGAGTTTAACATGACTGTGATTACTACAGTTCCTAACGTTTCTTATCATGCTTATACCAATAAAGAACCTGATGAGATAATCTTGGTAAATAATCCATCTGACTTGCCAGATCCATCTAAGATGAATCGTGTAGAAGAGCCTTACATTAAAGCAAGTATTATTACAAAGTCGGATTTTGTAGGTTCTGTGATGTCACTTTGTATTGAAAAACGAGGAGAGATCACTAATCAATCGTATTTAACACCAGAACGCGTAGAGCTTTCTTTTGATATGCCACTGGCAGAAATCGTATTTGATTTTTATGACCGTTTAAAAACAGTGTCTAAAGGTTATGCTTCGTTTGATTATTCTCCTATTGGAATGCGTACCTCTAAACTTGTAAAAGTAGATGTATTACTAAATGGGAATACTGTTGATGCACTTTCTGCACTTTTACATAAGGATAATGCTTATGATATTGGTAAAAAAATGTGTGAAAAGTTAAAGGAACTTATTCCAAGGCAACAATTTGATATTCCAATTCAAGCAGCTATTGGAGCAAAAATTATTGCACGTGAAACTGTAAAAGCTCTTCGAAAAGATGTAACTGCAAAATGTTATGGAGGGGATATTTCTAGAAAACGTAAACTTCTTGAAAAGCAAAAGAAAGGAAAGAAGCGTATGCGTCAAGTAGGTAATGTAGAAATTCCTCAAGAAGCATTTATGGCTGTATTGAAACTAAATGATTAATTAATATAATAATTGACTCCTCTTAGAGCTTGTTTAAAGTGAATACGAACTGTAATTCAAAAGTTTAAGGTTTTGGT
>WTKB01000347.1 GCA_011524575.1 Aquimarina sp. | reverse complement strand
GTCAATGATGTTTTTAACGCAGTGATTATAATTAAAAGTTTTGAAAAAAAACCAGCTAAGGGTGGAATTCCAGCAAACGAAAACATAAGAAGTAACAAAAAACCAGCTAAGGGTGGATTAACGTGGGCTAAAGCCTTAACCTGAGGAATAAATCTAATTTGTGAAATTTTCGGGAATTGATAGTAGTCTAAGTTTACTAAAATTAAAAAGAAAAGAAGTGAAGACACTGAGTAGACAATTACAAAAAAAATAATATTATCAATTGATTGTAAATCACTTGAGCTTAAACCAAGTAATAAAAAACTTGCGTGTCCAATTGAGCTATAAGCAATGAATCGTTTTCATTTTGTTTGTGAAAATGCACCAAAAAAACCAAATAAAGCTGATAAAAAACAACAACTTATGAAAAATACTTTAAAAAACTCGAAAAAATCAAAAAAAGAAATCAATGCAAATTTTAAAATTAAACTTGTGACAGCTAATTTTGGTAAAAAAGCAAAGATAGCAGTGGTTGCTAATGGTGCTCCATCATACACATCGGGGGATCAAAAATGAAAAGGTGCAACGTTTAGTTTAAATAAAAAAGCTGTGAGTATAAAAACAATACCTAAAATTAAATTTTGTAAGTAGATTGAATTTGCAAAATTTATTCCTGATAAAAGCTTTGAAAGGTTAATTAAACTTGTTAAGCCTGTCATATGATAAACTAGTACAGAACCACAAAGCAAAAAAGCAGAAGCAAAAGCACCTAAAATAAAATATTTTAAACCAGATTCTGTTGAGAACTCTGAGTTTCTATTAAAGCTAGCTAAAATATAAAAAATAAGGCTTTGGAATTCAATTGAAATGTAAATTGTTAATAAGTCTGCCGCTTGAATAACAAAAGTTAAAGATACAACAACTAAAATAAATAAAATTCAAAATTCAAAAAAAGGAAGTTTAACTCTTAGTAAATGATTTTTCGAAACTAATAACGAACCAAAACTGAGTAAAAATAATAGTAGTTTTGCATTTACAGAAAAATAGTCTGATAAAAGTAATGAATTCCACAAAAATACAGAATTAGTTGGTTGAACCAAAACTAATAAGAATCCGCCTAGTAAACTTCAGACTGAAAGTCAATAAAAACTAGTAGTAGTAATAGGAAATCCGAGTTGGGGCGAAGAAGAAACTCACACACCAAAAATAAGTAGTACTAAAACATCAATTACTAAAAAGAATTCAGACGTTAAAAAATAAAGGTTTAAACTTCAACTCATGGTTTACTTTGTTTTAAAAAATTAAAATAAGAAATTAGTAAAATACCCTAATGTTAAAAGTATGCTAATTTGCAAAAGAAATAACAGAACTAACTTTAAAACTTTTGAATAAATGTAATCAGTAATAAGCGTAGCCACTCCATTTCAAAAGTGCCATACGAACAGAGGGCTTAAAAAACAAGCTAATTCAAAATCAAAAGTTAATGCACTAAAAAATAAACAAATCGAAAACCATAAAAGTGCAAAACTCGAAAGATTAACAATCATTAATGTGTTCTAATAAATTTAAAACCGAAAAATGGATTTCTTGTAAAAAACTTTCCGGATAAAGGCCCATTCAAAAAACTAATAACGTTAAAGGTAATAAAATTCAAGTTTCACGACGAGACATATCTTGGAAAACAGTAAAAAAATTAGTAGATAAGATACCAAAACTAATACGATTAAGTAATCAGATTGAGTATGCAGCGGAAAAAATTACCCCTAAAGTAATAAAAAATGTGAGGGTTAAATTAATCCGTAGAGTTCCAATTAAAACTAAGATTTCGCCGACAAAACTACTCGTTCCTGGGAATCCAGTATTAGCAAAACTGAAGAATAAAAAAAAAAGAGTAAAAATTGGCATTACTTGAGCCAATCCACTATAGTATTTTATAATTCTAGTTTTGAAACGATCATAAAGGATACCAACACATAAAAATAAAGCACTTGAAACTAAACCATGACTTAACATTAGAAGAATGCTTCCTTCAATACCTTGCGGATTAAACGAAAAAATTCCAATTGTAACAAAACCCATATGTGAAACTGAAGAATAAGCAATGATTTTTTTTAAATCAATTTGTCGTAATGTTGTTAAAGACGCGTAAACAACAGCAATTAAACTTAATGTAAAAACAAAAGGTGCAAAAAAAATAGACGCCATAGGAAATAACGGTAAAGAAAAACGCAGAAATCCATACCCACCTAGTTTTAATAAAATTCCAGCCAAAATTACTGAACCAGCAGTAGGTGCTTCAGCATGTGCTTCAGGTAACCATATATGAAAAGGAACCATTGGAATTTTTACGGCAAAGCTTGCAAAAAAAGTTAGCCATAACAACAATTGAACTGAATCAGAAAAGGTGTATGAATTTAGTACTTGAAGATCCAAAGATCCCAATTGAGTATAGATAAAAATAATTCCAAGTAACATTAGTAAGGAACCTAACAACGTATACAAAAAAAGTTGGTAAGCAGCTCTAATTTTTCGCTGTCTCGAACCTCAAATTCCTACAATTAAAAACATTGGGATTAAAACACTTTCAAAAAAAATGTAAAATAAAAGAAGGTCTAAAACACAAAAAACTTGGATTAAAAAAAATTCTAAAATTAAAAACGAAATTAAGTATTCTTTAAGATTAAAACTGACTGACTGTCAACTTAAAAGAATACAAATATTAATCAAAAACGTTGTTAGTAATATAAAAAATAGGGAGATACCATCAATACCTATACTATAGTATAAATTTGAATACTCAAAATAAAGTAGTAATTTTGTAAACTGAAAAAGAGAAGACGTTGGATCAAACAAAATCCACAAAAATAAGGAAAAAATAAAAGTTGAATTTGAAGTAAAAAAAGCTATACTTAGTAAAACAGATTTTCATTCTGATGGAACTGCAACAAGAAAAAGTACACCTAAAAGCGGTATGAAACATGTTGCTACTAAAATATTTTCAGAAAAATATAACATAATTTTAAAAAATTATTAATTTTTGAGTCTAGGTGGATTCGAACAACCAACCTTACGCTTATCAAGTTGCAATCGAAAAGTTTAAAAATTAACTTTGCGTAAAACTGTACGTGATAGTTTCTTATCATACAGCTTTCTAAAACTAATATTAGCTTATCAAACTCATTACAAGTTAGCTTTATGCTTGATAGTATCCAAAAACATGTTTCAATTTTTTAGTTTAAAGTTGTTAGGAAATTATTTTACACCGTTTTTGTAAGCTACAAACTAAAGTATACGCAATTTAGTTTACGTTAAAAGTTAATTTATTTTTAGAGTTAATACTCAAAAGGTGTTTTCAATAAATTTCTATACGTTTCCATAAACTTTAAATTAACCAAAGCTTTAATCTAAAAATAACCCACGATTTTTAGTTAAAGGTTAAACAAAGAAAGTAGCTTTTTCTTGTAAGAATTTCACTTACTTAAAAAATTAATTTTTTTAAACTCTAGACACTTTAAGTATCTTAAGTAAACATGCCGCACGCGTACGCTCTAACCTTTAAGCTATAGACTCACTTTGTTAATCTCAGACAATGTACCTGATCATAACTTAGATAAAAAATAAGATAAAGTAAAAGAAATAAGATAAAGTAAGTAAATTTTGAGACAAAATTAATAAAAATGCAAAGCTGATAAAAAATGTATAATGAGTAAGCTGTCCAGTCTGGGCTACTTGCAAGGTAGTTGCAAAATGGGCAAAGGTTTTCGAAAGACCATAAGGACCAAGTAACTCAATAAATCCTCGATCAAAAGTTTTAAAACTAGTTTGTAAACCAAAGGTTAAAACAGGTAAGATAATAAAACGACTGTAAAATACGTCTTAGTATCATTTTGCTAATGAAAAAAGCTAATTTTGGTAAAAAAATAAAAATTGATGTTGTATTTAAAATAAAGCTAATGAAAAAAGCTAGGCTACTTAAAATAAACGGAATCCACTTTAAAAAAGGGGCAATAAATTCCGACTCAATTGAGTTTACATTAAAACCTAATGAAAAAATAACGTTGTTTCATACTGGTGAACCAAAACCTACGAATAAATCACGACCTAAATATCCTACAAAAATACTACAAACTACTAAAAAAATTAACGGGAAAGTAATTCAAAATGGTGACTCAGCCATACCTTTAAAAATTTGCCTATTTGTATTAGGAGAATTTAAAAAACAAAAAAAGAGTAAACGAAATGAGTAAAAAGCGGTTAAAAAAACAGCTAAATTACCAAGAACACAAGCTAAAGACCCAAAATAAACAACATTTTTTAAGCGGTAGACTTGGGTAATTTCTAAAATTAAATCTTTTGAGTAAAATCCAGTTAAAAAGGGAAATCCAGTTAAAGCTAAAGACCCGATTAAAATTGCTACATATGTTAATGGTAATGTTGAAAGAAACGAACCCATACGACGTAAATCTTGCTCATCTGCAATTGCATGAATAACAGAACCTGCTGCTAGAAAAAGTAAAGCTTTGAAAAAAGCATGATTAGCCAAATGAAATAAACTAACGTTATAATGAGATAGACCGCAAGCAAACACCATGTAGCCTAACTGACTACAAGTCGAGTAAGCAATGATTTTTTTTAAATCATTTTGAAACGTCCCTGTTAATGATGCAAAAAAAGCTGTGAGTGAACCAAAAACTGTTAGTAAAAATAAAGTAAATGTTGAAAATTCGAGAACCGGAGAAAACCGAATAATTAAAAAAACCCCAGCAGTTACCATTGTTGCAGCGTGGATTAAAGCTGAAACTGGAGTTGGGCCTTCCATTGCATCAGGAAGTCATACATGAAGGCCTAATTGCGCAGATTTACCAACCGCACCTAAAAGTAAAAAAAAACCAAATAAAGAAAAATATGAAACTTTTAAATTAAAAACCGTAAACATGTAAGATTCAAATAACGGTGCAGTTGAAAAAATCGTTAAATAGTTCATTGAACCAAAAATAAAAAAACTGATTAAAATTGCTAAACTTAAACCGAAGTCTCCAACTCGATTGGTTATTAAAGCTTTTAAAGCAGCCTGGTTCGCTGACAAACGTGTAAACCAAAAGTTAATTAATAAATAAGATGCAATTCCAACACCTTCTCAACCGACAAACATTTGAACAATATTATCAGCAGTTACTAAAATTAACATGAAAAAGGTAAAGATACTTAAATAAGCCATAAATCGAGGCCTATGAGGATCTTCTTCTAAGTAACCAATAGAATACAAATGAACTAAAAAAGAAATTGAATTAATAACCACGAGCATAGTCGCCGTTAACGCATCAAATAAAAAGGCTCAATCCACTTGAACTAAGTCGGAGTAGATTCAAGGTAAAACAGTAACATGAATTAACGAATAACAAACACTAATTTCGAAAAAAATAAGTACTGAAATAATGAAATTACAGAATATAAAAAAGGTTGTTAGGAAACTACTTCCATACGTCCCAATTCAACGTCCTGCGAAACCACTAATAAGTGAACCCCATAGAGGTAAACATAAGGTTAGTAAATACATTTCCCAGATTAGTTAATTTGTGCGAAATCCTTTAATATTTAACTTAATACTTTTTAAAATTACACTATCTGAAAAAACTAATAAGTTTACGACAAGAGTACTAAATCTAGTGTCTAAATTCGGTTTACTAAATGTTGAGTTTGTCTGGTAAACTAATTTTAGTACCTCAAAATTTTTGGATAAGCACTCTAAATTTTGATGTAACTTTTGCTTTGCTGATTCGTTTCCTGTGTTTAATTCTAGAAGTGAATTGTTCACACGCGTTAGATTCATTTCTGACGCATTGCGACGAAGTTTTAGCGCAGTTACAAATTTGGGTAAAAAAATAAAGGTTAAAAATATGTAGAATAGTGAAAAAAAGAAAATTAATCAAAATAATTGAGGAAATAAAATTGTAATGTCTAATTGTGGCATTTTTAAATCTAATAATTTATAGTATTAATGTAAATCTAAAACATCATTTAAATAAATGCAGGTCAGTAACGTAAAAACGTATGCTTGTAAACCCGAAATTGCTAATTCCAATCCAATTAAGGCTAACAGTAAAAGTAAAGGAACTAAATGAAAAATAGCAAGTAATCCGCCTGCATTTAACATTGTTCAAGCAAAACCCGCAATGATTTTTAATAATGTATGTCCTGATGTCATATTAGCAAATAATCGGATAGACAAGGTAAACACTTTAACAATGTACGACAAAAATTCAATCGTAATTAATAATGGGACAATAACTAAAGGAACACCACGAGGTAAAAATAGTGAAAAAAAGAGTAAACCATGAGTTTTTAAACCTATAATGTTAATAGCAATAAAAATAAATAATGCTAAGCTAAAGGTAAAAATAATATGGCTTGTAACAGTAAAACTATACGGAACCATTCCAATAAGATTAATAAAAAGTAAAAAAAGATGTAAACTAAAAATAAATGGGAAGTAAATTTCGCCTTTAGAACCTAAGTTATCTTTGACAACCGTGGCGGTTAATAAATACAAGTTTTCTTTTGCAAGCTGTCAATACGAAGGAATAACTGAATTTTTATAAAAACTTAAAGAAATTCAAAATAAACTAATACAAGTTGCAATTGCTAAAAATAGCGTTGAGTTCGTTATGGAGTAATTAAAATTAAAAAGTGTTATAGGAAAAAGTGTTATAATTTCAAATTGTTCTAAAGGACTAAAAACTAGAAAGTTCATTATGATAGTTTAAACAAATTAGATAAACAGGAGAAGAAGGATTCGAACCCGCAACCACTGGTTTTGAAAACCAAAGCTCTAACCAATTGAGCTATTCTCCTAATGTAAACTGGATACAAAAAAAACTTTTAGAAAACTGAGTGTTAAAACTAACCGTTAAAAGGCTTTGATTAATATCCAGTTTTTTAAAAATGTTTGAATTTAAAAGTTTTGGGGCGTTACTCGAAGAAGTTAGAGGTCAGTAAGAGTGGACTGAATCAAAAAAAAATATCAGAAAAATATCAGAAAAATATCAGAAATTAATTTTGCTTAGAATTGAGTTAAAGTAAAATTTAGTTTTAAAAGTTAAATTTAAGGACTTAAATTTAAGTACAAAAATGGGTTTGGCTGAGTTTGGCATTTTTTCTAAATGATCAAAGTCAAAACTAAAAGTACGGAAAGTTTTTAAACGCATTACAAATTTTTAATACTGGAAATAATTGGACTTGAACCAATAACTTTAAAACGCAAAACTAATGTTTTTCCAATTAAACTATATTCCCTTCAGTTAAAGTTTTTTTTAAAAGTTATTCAAAGTTTTAAAACTTAAAGTTAATTTTC
>WTKB01000312.1 GCA_011524575.1 Aquimarina sp. | reverse complement strand
TCCAAGTTCTTAAAATTTTGAATTACAGGAAGTAGTGAGTTTAAACAAGCTCTTACTTTTAAAAAACTATCTTGAATAATTTGGTGATTCTTTTGTAATGGTTACATCATGTGGATGACTTTCTTTTATCCCACTAGCAGTAATTCTTACAAACTTCGCTTCGTTTTTAAGTGCTTCAATAGTAGGCGCACCGCAATAGCCCATTCCAGCTTTTAAGCCTCCTACAAACTGATGAATACTCTCATGTAAATATCCTTTATAAGCAACACGTCCCACAATACCTTCTGGAACTAATTTCTTAATATCATCTTCTACGTCTTGGAAATACCTATCCTTTGACCCTTTATTCATAGCCTCTATAGATCCCATACCTCGATAAGACTTATATTTTCGACCTTCGTAAATAATTGTTTCTCCTGGAGACTCTTTAGTTCCAGCAAGTAAAGATCCTAACATTACTGCATCCGCTCCTGCTGCTATAGCCTTAGGAATATCCCCTGTATAACGAATTCCACCATCTGCAATAATAGGTACTCCAGAACCTTTTATCGCTTCAGCAACTTGCATAACTGCAGAAAACTGAGGAAAACCAACACCAGCAACAACTCTTGTTGTACAAATAGATCCTGGGCCAATACCTACTTTTATGGCATCTGCACCTGCTTCTACCAAATACTTTGCTGCTTCTGCAGTGGCGATATTACCAACAACAACATCAAGCTCTGGAAAAGAAGCCTTCACTTTTTTAAGCACATCAACAACACCTTTGGTATGTCCATGAGCAGTATCAATGACAATAGCATCAACAGAAGCTTCTACTAAAGCTCTTGTACGCTCTAAAGTATCAGAAGTTACTCCAACTGCTGCAGCTACTCGGAGCCTCCCGTATTTATCTTTGTTAGATTGAGGTTTTAAAGTAAGTTTAGTGATATCTCTGTAAGTGATTAAACCAACCAGCATATTGCTCTCGGTAACTACAGGTAATTTTTCTATTTTAAACTGTTGAAGAATAACCTCAGCTTCATCAAGGCTTGTACCTTCTTTAGTAGTAACTAAGCCTTCAGAGGTCATTACCTCTACGATTTGACGATTATTATCTTTTTCAAAACGTAAGTCTCGATTAGTGATAATTCCTATAAGTTTTTTAGCATCGTCAACTACAGGTATCCCTCCTATTTTATACTCACGCATACAATTTTTAGCATCTTGTATCGTAGCTGATTTTGGAAGTGTTACAGGATCAATAATCATCCCACTCTCTGAACGTTTTACTTTTCTTACCTCATTAGCCTGTTGTTCAATAGACATATTTTTATGCAATACACCTATACCACCTTCTCTAGCTATTGCTATTGCCATACTAGATTCTGTAACCGTATCCATTGCTGCAGAAATTACAGGAACGTTTAATGTTATATTTTTTGAAAATTTTGTTTTTGTAGAAACTTCTCGTGGTAGAACCTCCGAATATGCAGGAATAAGAAGAACATCATCATAGGTCAATCCTTGACCCACTACTCTAGAATGCATTGAACTCATAGCAATTAAAATTTAATTGCATACAAATGTACTCATAATTAAATAAAAAATACTTTTTTAATACTAAAATAACAGTAACGTGACTGATTTACAAAAAAACAAATAGTTAAATTATTGATTATAAACAATATTACAAAACACAACTACACAGGAGCGACCAGTCGAAAACCTTCTCCATGAATATTCAATATCTCCACATTAGCATCTTTACTCAAATATTTCCTTAGTTTTGCTACATATACATCCATACTTCTTGATGTGAAATAATTATCATCCTTCCAAATACGCAATAAAGCCTCTTCTCTTGATAACAAATTATTAAGATTTATAGCCAATAAATGTAATAATTGATTTTCTTTTGGAGATAATTTCTTTGAATCTTCTTGGTTATATTCGAGAGTTCTTAATTTTGGATGATAGACAAACCCGCCAATAACAAAAGTTTGATCTAAATTTATTTTTGGCTGATCAAAATTATTTTTTGCAATCTTTCGTTCAAAAACGGCATTAATCTTAGAAAGTAAGATATCACTATCAAAGGGTTTATTTAGGTAATCATCAGCTCCAATTTCATACCCCTTTAAAACATCTTTTTTAATGGCTTTTGCTGTTAAAAAAAATAATGGAATTTTAGAATTCTTTGCACGAATTTCTTTAGCTAAGGTAAATCCATCTTTTTGAGGCATCATTACATCTAAAATACACATGTGAAATTCTTGACTTTTGAAGCATTCAAACCCTTGATCTCCATTGATAACATGCGTAACATGATAACCATTTAAAATTAAGTAATCTTTTAAAATTGTTCCAAAATTAAGATCATCCTCAACAAGTAATATTTTTTTTGGCATAAACCTTTTTTTCTGTTCTATTTCTAGTTAATTTAATTGAAAGCTTGTTTATTCCGTATCAAAAAGTGTAGATTGTGTAGAAATAGCACCACCATTCTTTTCTTGATCATTACCAACAGTACTTTGCTCCTCTTCTAACTCTGGCAAAGGATCTAAAACTTCTATTTCTCCTACTTTATGAGATGTCAATTGATTACCCATTGCCTTTATTCCTTTTATACTTATAAACTCATGGAGGTCTATACATTCACTCTCTCTTGTTTCTTTTCCTTTTACTGGAGCGAAATGCACTTTAATTCTTGGAAAAGAATCTGTAGCTACTAATACTATTTTAGAATTGACACTATTTGATAAAAACACCTCCTCTTTATTGGCATCTTCAAACAAAAATCTTTTCACATAATAACGTTGCTTTTCAGATTCAAAATAAACTACAGTTATAGGTCTTTTTGTAACCCACTTTTGTAATATAAGAATTTCATTATCAAAGTGCAAACTAAGATCTACAGAAAAAGTCTTTATTTTCCCTTTGGCAGTAATAAGCAATAATTGATCTCCGCCCTTAAAAGCTCCTAAAAGCTTTCCTCTTTGATCTACATTTAATCGATTTACAGTTGTATCGAACCAAATTTTACGAGGCTGAAGTGTAGAAACTCCTTGTTTCTTAAGCTCTATTTTATTAACTAAATATTTGGTTACTAAATTTCCACGTACCGATCGACCTTTAATAAGTAACTCCGAAAAGTCGATATCAAACTTCAATTTTTTAATACTTCCTGTCTGTCGCAAATGCACAGATACTACCTCTGCTTCTCCATTAGGATTCGCAGAAAGATACAACACTTTAGTACCTTGTTTCGCCTGATTAAGATCATACAATTTATCTCTTGTAATTCCTGTAACCGCAAAACGTTTCATGTAGGTAAAACCTCCTTTTCCATCCCGATAAACCATATTATAAATAGTGCGTTTATCTTTCTTTTTAAACACACCTGCATAAATAAGTCCTTTCGCAACAAAAACTTTAGCTCCTACTTTAGTAATGAACATTTCTCCTTTTTGAGTAAAGCAAATGATATCATCAATATCAGAACAATCACACACAAACTCCGCCTTTCTAAGCGAAGTACCTATAAAACCTTCTGCTTTGTTAATATATAACTTAGCACTACGCATTACTACTTTTGTAAGTTCAATATCTTCAAAATGTTTTAATTCTGTTTTACGTGGATATGCTTTTCCATACGTTTTTTGCAAACGTTGAAAATAAGAAATGGCATATGTAGTGAGGTTTGCTAAATGGTGGTTCTTTTGTGCAATTTCTCCCTCTAAAGCTTCGATGCGTTGTTGGGCTTTATCAATATCAAACTTAGAAATACGTTTGATTCGAATTTCAGTAAGCTTAACAATATCAGGTTGGGTTACCGCTCTTTTTAAATGAGAAATAAAGGGCTTTAAACCTTCATCTATGGCAGAAATTACACCCTCCCATGTTTCTTGCTCTTCAATGGTTCGGTAAATTCTATTTTCAATAAAAATACGTTCTAAAGAAGCAAAATGCCATTGAGATTCTAGTTCTGAGAGTTCCATTTCCAACTCTCTTTTTAACAACCCTATAGTATGATCGGTAGAACGGCGAAGCATTTCACTTACTCCTATAAATGAGGGTTTTTGAGATGCTATAACACAACCCAAAGGAGATATAGAAACTTCACAATGCGTAAAAGCATATAACGCATCAAGAGTTTTATCTGCAGAAACATTTGAGGGCAGGTGTACTAATATCTCGACAGTAGCAGCAGTATTATCCTCAACTTTTTTAATTTTAATTTTACCTTTCTCATTTGCCTTTAAGATTGATTCTATAAGGGAAGTAGTTGTCGTTGAAAAAGGAATCTCTGAAATGATCAACGTATTTTTATCTAACACCTTAATACGTGCTCTTACCCGCACTTTCCCTCCACGCAACCCATCTTTATACTGGGTGATGTCTGCAATTCCTCCTGTTATAAAATCAGGATAAATCTCAAAAGCCTTACCTTTTAGATGAGCTATTGATGCCTTTATAAGCTCATTAAAGTTATGCGGAAGCACTTTGGTACTTAACCCTACAGCAATACCCTCTGCTCCTTGTGCTAAAAGTAAAGGAAACATTATTGGTAAACTAATAGGTTCTTTTTTACGACCATCATAAGAAAGTTGCCAATCTGTGATCTTGGGATTAAAAACCACATCCAAAGCAAACTTTGACAAACGTGCTTCGATGTATCTAGAAGCGGCTGCTCGGTCTCCGGTGAAGATATTCCCCCAATTCCCTTGCATATCAATTAACAAATCTTTTTGACCTACTTGCACCATTGCATCCGAGATGCTTGCATCTCCATGAGGATGATACTGCATGGTGTGTCCAACAATGTTAGCCACTTTATTGTACCTCCCATCATCAAGTTCTTTCATCGAATGCAAAATACGACGCTGTACAGGTTTGAGACCATCAGATATATCTGGAACGGCACGTTCTAAAATTACATAAGAGGCATAATCCAAGAACCAATCTTGGTACATCCCTGTTACTTTTTTAATTTTCTCAGAAGAAAAATTAGTAGTACTTAAAGATGAAGACTCGTTAGTACCTTCAGGAGTATCATTTGAAATATTAAAAGTATCAGACATAGATAAAGATCAAAAAAATAATTAACCGATTTTATTCAAAACAAAAAAATAATCGAAACTTCTTAGGGCTTGTCTAAACAAGCTCTTAACTAGGATCAATTTCTACTTTTAAGTTATTAATAATAAACTTTTGGCGTTGTGGCGTATTTTTACCCATATAAAAGGTTAAAAGTTCATCAATAGACTTTTCTTGATCAATCATAACGGGATCAAGACGCATATCTTCTCCTATAAAATAGACAAACTCATTGGGAGAAATTTCACCAAGTCCTTTAAATCGGGTAATTTCGGCATTCTTCCCTAATTTATGAATTGCCGAAATACGTTCTTGTTCAGAATAACAATAATGAGTTTCTTTCTTATTACGTACACGAAAAAGTGGCGTTTGCAAAATATATAGATGACCTTCTTTGATAAGCTCTGGAAAAAACTGTAAAAAAAATGTAATTAAAAGTAATCGGATGTGCATACCATCAACATCGGCATCTGTTGCAATTACTATATTATTATATCGTAAATCTTCAATAGATTCTTCGATATTTAAAGCTGCTTGTAATAAATTAAATTCCTCATTTTCATACACAATTTTCTTAGACATGTTATAACAATTGAGGGGTTTCCCTCTAAGGCTAAATACTGCTTGTGTATTTACATCTCTGGATTTAGTTATCGATCCGCTTGCTGAATCTCCCTCGGTTATAAAAAGAGTGGATTCCAAATTTCTAGGGTTTTTAACGTCTGTTAAATGCACCCTGCAATCTCTGAGTTTTTTATTATGCAAACTGGCTTTTTTAGCCCGATCTTTAGCAAGTTTACGAATTCCTGAAAGTTCTTTACGCTCTTTTTCTGCTTGTAGAATTTTACGAAGTAAAATTTCTGCTACCTCAGAATTTCGATGTAAAAAGTTATCTAATTTAGTTTTTACAAAGTCGTTTACATAGGTACGCACCGTGGGTAAATCCCCTCCCATATCCGTAGAACCTAATTTTGTTTTGGTTTGGCTCTCAAAAACAGGTTCCATTACCTTTATACTTATCGCTGAAACCACAGATTTACGGACATCACTCGCCTCAAAATTTTTAGCATAAAAATCTCGAATAGTCCGTACTATCGCCTCTCTAAAAGCCGCTTGATGCGTCCCTCCCTGTGACGTATGTTGTCCATTTACAAAAGAGTGATACTCCTCGGAATATTGCGTTTTACTATGAGTAATGGCAACTTCAATATCCTCGCCCTTAAGGTGTATGATGGGATATAAACGATCAGACTCTAAAATACGTTCCGAAAGTAAGTCTTTAAGACCGTCTTTAGAAACAAATTTTTCGTTATTAAAAACAATGGTAAGACCAGGATTTAAGTAAACATAATTTTTGAGCATACGTACCACATACTCATTGCGGTATTTATAATTTTTAAAAATAGTGTTGTCTGCCAAAAACACTACTTTAGTCCCCTTGCGAGCCGATGGTTTGTCTTGAAGATCTTGCACCAGTAATTCTCCTTTTGAAAATTCTGCAGAAGCCATCTTTCCATCACGAACAGACTCCACTCTAAAGAAAGAAGATAGTGCATTTACAGCTTTAGTACCTACCCCATTAAGTCCTACAGATTTTTTAAATGCACGGGAATCGTATTTCCCCCCTGTGTTCATCTTGGAAACAACATCGACAACTTTACCTAATGGAATACCTCTTCCGTAATCCCGAACAATAACCTGCTGGGTATCGGATATACTTACTTCGATAGTACGCCCTGCTCCCATCACAAACTCATCAATAGAATTATCCAAGACCTCTTTAAGAAGGATATAAATACCATCATCCGTAGAAGAACCATCTCCTAATTTACCAATATACATCCCTGGACGCATACGAATATGCTGTTTCCAGTCCAAAGATCGAATATTATCTTCAGTATAAGAGCTATTTTGATTCTTTGAGGCCATTTTTTAAAGCTTTTATTAAAAAAGTAAAGTAATAAAAAAACAAAAAAAACCCTTATATTTTTATAAAAAAATAATAAGAGTTTCTAATTTAGAGCTTATTTAAATCGATCCTAAGAGCTTGTTTAAAGGCACTACTTCCTGTAATTCCCTTTAAACATGCTCTAAGGTAAAATGTTTTGCGATTGTAATACTACCTCCCAATGCTTAAATCCCATACTAGACAGTAATAAATGGAGTTCGGAAACCATACGATCTGCCCCATTATCTTTAAAATCTGTTTGTAAAATTTGAGATCGTAAACGCTCATCTACCAATCCTTTGATGGT
>WTKB01000055.1 GCA_011524575.1 Aquimarina sp. | reverse complement strand
GTAAAACTGTTATTAAGTCCTAAAAAAGCAATGTCAATAGCCGCTCCATTGTCAGGAGTTATTTGTCCTATGTATGAAAAATACCACTAAAAAAAAGGTCAGCTACTCAATGTACCTGACCTTTATTACTTCGTTTCTATACCGCTTTACAGATTATAAATAGGCTCAACATCTTCTAAGGCTTCTTTGAGCATAGTAATTACTTTGAAGTGTTCTAAATGGCATTTATCTCCATTTTTATTGGCTTCATACTTTGTAACAATGTAACTATATAACCAATCGAAATACTCATCAAATTTTGGATTATTACATAATTTATAAATGATTGCTTTTGAAAAAGGACCATTTGAAATGTAGCGTCCTATTTTCTTTTGCGGCACGGTCTCAATAAAATCATTGAGTACTTTTAAATCTGACCATTTTTTAAAAAAAGGTTCGGCAACGTCTTCGATATAGCTTTTTAGTTGGTGTAATACGGCTATGACATCTTCCTCGGTTTTTACGTGTTCGGTGGAGATTTTGGTGGCTTCGTCTTGTTCGGCATTAATGTTAAGTAAACTAGTTGTAAATGCTTCTTTTGGGGTATATCCTCCCATTATTGTAGCATTGTGTAGAATAGGCCCAATGAGATCCTCTATTTCTTTTATATGAATTTTTAAACCAACCTTAAAATGCAATATAAAAGGACAACTGACTTTAAAAAAACCTCTCTCAGTGTTTTTAAAAACACTTAGAAAAACTCCACTAAGATCTGAGTAATAATTAATTTGATATTTTTCGTGGTTCAAAATTGATATATTTTCTTTTATAACTTGTTCCATTATTAATTTATCCATAACTTAATTTTTAAAATTTATCTGATTCATACTAATAATTCTTGAAAATTCAGGATTGTCATTCACTCCATTACTGATGCTTTTATAAACATCTTCTCGATACAGTCTTATTTCAGTCTTATATCTAAAGTTTATCTTATTGTCAGGTATTTTATCATCAACCGTCCTCACCTCTAAAGTAATATACTCCAAATTCGGATTGTCCCTAAATTGGTGTATGATTTCTGTTTTTTGGTTGGTAGTCCATGGGGATTTTAAACCGAATTTGTTGTCGTTGTAGATCACACGGTAGTATTCAAAATCACCAAAATTATTAGTCACTTTTTGAACAAACCCATTATCAAAAATCACTTTACTACCATAGGTTTTTACGCCATTGGCATCAACTTTTTTTACGGGCAGTACCTGAAGTTCATCTACAATGACCACATCGTCAAAATTAGGGATAATACTTCTAAAAGCTTCTTTGAGTTTTGCGTGATTGTTGGCGGTCATGTGTTTGTTAAACTTATTTCCTTTTTCTAAGACCGCTTTCCAATATTCTCGTTCAACCCATTTTAGCCAATTAGGATCGGTGGTTTCCTTCATGAGTTCTACGACTTCAAAAGGGTTTTCTTTAAGTTGTTTCCACTTAAAAACATCGTTGATATCGTCATCAAAAATGTCTATCAGTTTATATTTTTCATTAGCAATGTCTTTTCCTAATTTTTTGATCCATTCCGCATCAGAAAAATAAGTTTCATCAAACCTAGCCTTTTTCATATAGCCCCAAGCGTCTAAAAAATAAGCTCTTTGTGGTGAGGTATCAAAAAGGGTTTTCAGCTCATCACTGGCATCCTTGTAAAATGCAGGGAAGTCGTCTTTACAGTATTTTTGAGCAAAAACGGAGTGTAGGCTTAGTAGGAGGGCTAAGATCAAGCCTATTTTTTTAAAGATTTTAAGTCTATTTTCCACAGTTAAAGAATTTTCGTTTCAATAATATTTCGTCATTTTTGAGCGCTTCAGGCATACCTATGTCATCCATATCACGCCAGTTTTGCATCATCCGATCCCGCTCTTCTCTAGTAGCTTTTAGGAACAGGTATTTTAAATCAGCATTGCGTTTGAGTTCAGCTTTTAGGGCTTCATCGGTGATTTCTAAGGCGAGTTCGCCTAAGTCATCGAGGGATTTATTAGGTGAGTCCTCCAACGCCTTCACTACTTTTTTCCATTCGGTGTCGGTGTAGTTGGTGACTTTGGTGAGCCATTTGTAGGTTTGTCCTATTT
>WTKB01000309.1 GCA_011524575.1 Aquimarina sp. | reverse complement strand
ATCTATAGATCATATAATGACTTTCCCGCCAACGTATGGCATGTACAAAGTGCTGGCTAACCTTAACGCTGTTGGGAATAAAGAAATACTTCTAAAAAAAGATTTTGAACTTGATGTTGAAAAAATACTCTCAGAAATTTCTTCTACAACCAAACTAATTTTTGTTTGTTCTCCTAATAACCCATCTGGAAATGATATCAACACAAATTCAATAAAAAAAATTCTAGATAACTTTAATGGAATTGTAATTATTGATGAAGCTTACATTGATTTTTCTGAACAGAAAAGCTGGATATCAGAACTTGATAATTACCCCAATTTAATAGTTTCTCAGACCCTTTCGAAAGCCTATGGACTTGCTGGTATTCGATTAGGAATGTGCTTTGCCTCAAAAGAAATCATTACAATATTAAACAAAATAAAACCACCGTATAATATTAATGTAATTAGCCAAAAAAAGGCGCTTGAAAAACTTCAATCTCCAAAACTAATTCAAAAGGAAATTGATACTATTTTAACAGAACGAAAAAAACTTGTTTCAGCACTACAAAAGGTTTCTTATGTAGAAAAAATATATCCAAGTTCTACAAACTTTGTACTTATCAAAGTAGATAACGCTTTAAAAAAGTACGAAGAATTACTCTCTAAAGGTTTTGTAGTACGTAATAGATCCACGCAAGCTTTATGTGAAAATACCCTACGAATAAGTGTGGGGACTCCTCAAGAAAATCAGAAACTAATAGATATATTGAAAAATTTAGAAAACTGAGAGCTTGTTTAAACCGAATACAAACTGTAATTCAAAAGTTTAAGGTTTTGAATTACGTTTAAATGATACGTATACCTAGAGATATGTAAGTCCTTTTAAAGTAATCCAAGTTCATAAAATTATTGGATTACAGAGAGTAGTAAGTTTAAACAAGCTTTTATATAATCAGTATTAAAAAATCATACAATTTACACCAATAGCAATAATGGCAAAGAAAGTATTATTCATAGATAGAGATGGTACATTAGTCTTAGAACCACCTGTAGATTACCAACTAGATAGTTTAGAAAAGCTGGAATATTACCCAAAAGTTTTTCAATATATGGCTAAAATTGCATCCGAATTGGACTACGAACTTGTAATGGTAACAAACCAAGACGGACTGGGTACTGATAGCTTTCCAGAAGACACCTTTTGGCCTGCACAAAATAAAATCATTAATGCTTTTAAAAAAGAAGGTGTACATTTCAGTGCTATTCATATAGACAAAACCTTTCCCCACGAAAATGCTCCAACTAGAAAACCTCGTACAGGGCTGCTCACCAATTATTTTGACACACAAAACTACGACTTAACGCAATCTTTTGTACTTGGAGATCGTATTACAGATATGGAACTCGCAAAAAACTTAGGAGCAAAAGGTATTTACTTATCGGAAGATCCAAATCTTGGTTTAAATGAAATCGAGAGCGAAAAACAAGAAATCACCAAAGCTATTGCTCTTACTTCTACGGACTGGAAAGAAATTTATGAATTTCTAAAACTAAAAGACCGTAAAGCAAGTATCGTACGTAAAACCAAAGAAACTGAAATTGAAATTCATTTAAACTTAGATGGATCTGGTAAAAATAGTATTCATACAGGATTACATTTTTTTGACCATATGCTCGATCAAATTGGCAAACATGGACACATGGATTTAAGTATTCATGTTAAAGGAGACCTCGAAGTAGATGAACACCATACTATTGAAGATACAATGATTACTCTTGGAGAGCTTTTTGCTAAAGCTCTTGGTGATAAAAAAGGCATAGAGCGTTATGGATTTTGTTTACCAATGGATGATTGTTTAGCACAAGTTGCATTAGATTTCGGTGGACGCCCATGGCTTGTTTGGGATGCAGACTTCAAACGAGAAAAAATTGGAGATATGCCAACTGAAATGTTTTTACACTTATTTAAATCATTCTCTGATGGTGCCAAATGTAACTTGAATATTAAAGCTGAAGGACAAAACGAACATCATAAAATTGAAGGTATCTTTAAAGCATTTGCCAAAGCTATTAAAATGGCAGTAAAACGCGATGCGAATAAGATGTTTCTCCCTAGTACAAAAGG
>WTKB01000357.1 GCA_011524575.1 Aquimarina sp. | reverse complement strand
AAGAAAATTTTGATCGAATATTTAAAGCCTTTCAGTCTTTAAATAGTAAGGATAAAACTACAGGTTTAGGTCTTTCAATTGTTAAGAAAATTGTAGGTCATTATCAAGGGAGAATTTGGTTAGAATCAGAAGTTGATAAAGGAACTTGTTTCTATTTTACTCTAAAAAAATAAAAAGGTTCTAAATAAATTATAGAACCTTTAAAACAATTATAAGAAAACAAGATACTATTATAGTATATTTTAATTTCTTAGTTTCTAATTTCTATGGGAAAGTAGAAAACCTGTTGCTAATTTTTTCTTCAAATTTAGCCTTATTAAAAAAGCTGTAAGAATACCATATACTTACTAATTTCATTGGAATCATAAAAGCATCCTTAACGCCTAATTTTGAACCTTCAACATCGTTCCATCTTTCTAATGGTTGCTCGTATATTTTATCCATTATCTTGTTTAAACCATAGTTATTTTTAAGTCTAATAAAGATTTCTACATCAAATAACCACTTAGTTAAAAATTTATATCCGTAAGCAATAGGTATTACTTTTCTTCTAAAAACTTTAGCGCCACATTGAGTATCTTCTATAGGTAACCTTAAAATCATATAAATTACCATTTTTACAATTCTAGAAAAGAAGTCTCTGAAGATGTTACGTTCAATATTATCATTTTTCTCTTTTCTTCGAGAACCATAAACCATATCTAAGTTTTCATTAAATTTTAATGTATTTACGAGTTTATTAAAGTCATTAAAATCGGTAGATAAATCAGCATCAATAAAACCTATATATTCTATATCATTGAAAGTATAAAGATATTTAGCTCCATTTCTAACTGCTGCAGCTTTTCCTTTATTGATTAGCATATTAATGATACTCACCTGTTCAGGGCAAGCTCTTTTCATTTCTTTTAATATCTCGATTGTGTTATCTGTACTTCCATCATTAATAAAACATAAATGATAGTTGTCAGTTGTTTTTATAAATTCTATAAAAGCTTTACTGTTAATTCTTTCACCTTCATTATAGCAAGGTATAATTAGTCCTGTTTTCATCGTTATAGTGTGTTTAATTTACGATAAAATTATCTATGAAATGAATTTAAAAATGATTAAATTCGGTAAAGTGCATTAATTGTGCGTTTATATGGTTAATCGAGACGATTTTATTAAAATTTAATTCTCCTCAAAAAAAGATATATTTAAGCTGAAAATATGTACTTAAAAAAGACAAATAAATATTTGGTTCTGGCCATATTGATTGGAAATGTTTTCCATGGTACAACTATGTTTTTTACGCTAGAAAAAACTTATGATGCTTTAATTCATTTATTTTTTGCAGATCATTATGCTAATAGTTGGTTTGAACCTTGGAATTATGAATGGTATACTGGATTTACAGTAACTAGTTATCCCCCTTTAGTTCATCAATTAATTGGATTGTTTTCTTATATCGGAGGGTTAAAGTTTGGGATGTTTGCTGTGGCCTTTATATGTATAAATTTATTTATTACAGGTGTTTATAATTATACATTATTAATTACTTCAAGTAAAAAAGTAGCTGGTTATGGAGCTTTTCTCTGTATTTTTTCTACTTCTTTTGTAGAAACACTTCATTTATTTGGGCAGTTACCAAGTATTATGGGAGTTTCTATTTTGATGCATTCTTTTCCTAAGATCTATCTATGGGTTAAAACCCGAAAGCTTAAGTATCTGATTCTATCAATTTCTTTAATATCAGTTACGGTAAGTTCTCATCATGTAACTCCAATATTTGGAATGGTCTTTTTTATTTTTCCATTACTAGGTATGATAGCCATGGATATTTGCAAGGATAAAGTGGGATCATATAAAGATGTTACCATTCGTGTTTTTATTGAAAATGTTTTAAAAAATTTAAAACCCGTTATCATATTTGGAGCTTGTGCTCTGGTAGTTTTCATTGTGTGTATACTTCCTTATTGGGTGAATACTAAGAATAACCCAATTACACAGGTTTCTATACCACATGGTTCTCGGGATAGTTTTTTAGAAGTAACCTCTTCAGGTTTAGCTTTTTTTGTGATTCCTTGGGGTGTCCTCCTATTTATTTGGCCTTATTTGTTTTATAGATATTATAATAAGAGATACTTATTTTATGGATTGTCTTTTACGATGCTTACTATTTTAGGGACAGGAGGTACTACTCCTATTGCTAAAATGATTTTAGGTGAAAATGCATTTAACATTCTTACTCTTGATCGATTTACTCTTTGGGCTTCAATTATGAGCTTACCTATGTTTGCTGAGTTTGGATATAGAATTGTGGAAGGAGATTTAGCATTATATTTAAGAGAAAAATTTGGTGCAGTATACCATAAACTATTGACAGGTTTTTTAGTAACGGCTTTTATATTAGCATCTGTGTTTACTTTAAATCTAGGGTATTTTAGGCCAGGCCAACCTCCTGCTATTAAAATGCTCCCTATAGTAAATTTTTTAAAAGCAGATAGTCATGATGCATGGAGGTTTTTGACTTTAGGATTTGGAGATCAAATGGCTTGGTTATCCGCTAATACTGATGCGATGACTGTAGATGGTAATTACCATTCAGCACGAAGACTTCCTGAACTAACAACTAAAGCTATTGAAAGGCTTGAAAATTCAAAATTTTTAGGAACAGAAGGTTTAGGTTCACTACAGCAGTTTTTAACAGTCCCTGAAAAGTACAATTTAAAGTATATTTTTTCTAATGATAAGTTTTATGATCCCATTTTATATTTCTGTGGTTGGCAACGATTACCTGTATTAGAAAATGGCATCCAAGTATGGGAAAAACTAGGTGTTCCCCCTATCTCACAAGTTATAAAAAGAGACGAAATTAGTAGGTGGCAAAAAATAATGTGGGGAATTATGCCTGTTTCAACTCTTTTAATAGCCTTTATCTTAACAATTCAGGTGCCTTTATTCCGAATTATTAATGATATTAAGATGCCTGAACCTGTTTTTTTGAAAATAAAAAATGATTACACAAATTTTAACCCTTTACTAGTAAAAGTTTGGCATTATTGGATGTTATTATTGATTGTTATAATTGGTCATTTTATGTATCAGTTTTACATTAAAAATTACACACATTATTCACCTCATAATGTGTTGAAATCATACTACGATCATCTAGATTTTAAACGATTTACGGAGGCGCATGCTTTATTAAATCCCCAAGACTCTATTACCATTGCGCAATATATGATGGAGGTGAGTGTAACAGATGGTGTTTTAAATTCATATGCAAAAATGGATTCTATAGCGGTAGAAACTATTCGTGAAAACGAAAAAAGAGCTCTTGTTGCAGTGCATACAAAATGGATTACTCCACTTGAAATTTTCAACAAAACTGATTATCACACTACAATTAAACGAAAAGGCAAGTGGTTTATTGACGCTATTAAACCGAATACTGATATTCCACCAGATAAATTGTTTATAAATAATTCTACTTCTTATTATAACCAAGGACGAAGAAAAATTTCTTCTGAGATGACGTACCATGAAGATGTAATTAGGCAGCCGGTAGCAGAGGTTTTACAAGCTAAGTTAATAAAAAATGATGGCCAATATTATATTATTGGAGAGGTTCAAAATGTAGATAATACACCAGCTGATATTGTTTTAAAATCCTCACTGTATTCAGCTAATAATAAAAAGTTAGCTACATATAATGCTAAATTTGTAATGAAACATAAATTAATGCCAAAAGAAACGACATGCTTTAAAATTGAATTTGAAGACACCGCATGGAAAAAAAACTTGGATGTAAAACCGACAACCTATGATCCTCATTTATTTTTCCCTATGGAATTTGAAGATGCCCCTGTTAAATTTGATTTACATGTAGCGTCCAATACAGCTAATAAAGATTTGTATAAATGTTTGACTATTCATGATATGAATATTGAAAAAAATAAAATATCGGGTAGCCTTTTTAATTATGCAACACAAGAGGTTACTATACCTCAATTACTAGTATCCTATTACAATGAAAATAAAGAGCTTATTTGGGTTGATCATTTTTTTGTTGATGGGAGTGTTCGACAACAACGTAAAACTGTTTTTAATTACCCTATAGCAGAAGAATGTAATATAGAAATCATAAATGAAGATATGTCTTTAAGTTTTATTAATGGTTTACCTAATGCTTCATTTGCTAAAACAAATGCCCCTAATAGGTTAAAAGGGCATGAACTTAATAGTATGTTAACATTAAAGCATGATCAATTTTGGTATGCTCGTATTGAAGTAAATAATTATATAGGAAACCCTAATTAATGTTCAAATTCATAAATGTATTTTTTTTGTTTTCTTTTTTCATTTTTTATTCTCAAAATGAACAGAGCTTTTATGGTTTTGAACCAATAGGATTAAAAAAAGAATATCAGGCTGGACAAAGAATTTATTTAAAATTTAAAAACCCCAAAAATCTTCATCCAAAGCTATATATATCAAATAGTTATGGGTCAACAATTATAGAGTCGATTTTGACTAATGAGCAAATAGAGTTCAAGTTGCCAAAAAATTTTAGGACAAAGTACGGAAAAGTAACTTTTACCTTATTAGTTAATGGAAAAAGTGATTATCAAGGCAGTTATTTTATTATACCGCAAAAAAATATCAAAACAGTTGAAACTTATTTAGGTCCACCTTCAATCAAAGCTGGTAAATATGATATTGCTATGTTAGTAACCATTCCAGTTGATTATTATGATAATCCTTGTGAACAAGGAACAAATGTTATTTTTAACTCTAGTTTTTTAGGCGATGAAAACAAAGAAGAGGTAGATATTTTCAATCTTGTATCTCACATGCGAATAAATTCACCATACAAAACAGGGACTATATTTTTAAGTTGTGATGTCTATAATAAAAGCTCTAAAGAAGAAGATTTGAGGGTAGAGCCTTTTACACCTGATAATTTTGAAATTTTCTATGATAGAACTCATAAATATGCAGATGGAAATCAATTATTAAAACTTTATACTTCTAAATTAAAAGATGAATATGGCAATACAGTTGCAGACGGAACTTATGTTGAGTTTAATATTAAAAATTTAGCAGGTAATTATTTAAGGACTTTTGGTACAACCATTAATGGTATTGCGACTGCACAAATTGTTCATCCAGATTATTATGATAAGTGGGTGGTAAAAGCCACTGTTGTTGGAATGGCTTATAGTCAAGACCTAGAAATAATTTTTGATAAAGTGGTTAAAGATTATCCAGTATATTTTAATAAGGATTATTCAGAAGTAATAGTTGGCCCTATAGGAAGTTTTATGAATCAATTCATACCCGATGGTTTGATGGTTAATTTAACGGTCTATCGAGATCATAATTTACTTTTTGAAATTGATAAACCAACAGTTAAAGGAAAGGCAAAAATAAGTTTGGATAAAATAAACTTAATACACAAGCAAGAATATATTTTTAATTTTAAAGTTGCTGGTATAAACAAAACTTTTAAACTAATCTACAATGCTAAATAAAAAACTTTTAAGAGCATTTTACATGCTTGTTTACATATTGTTGATCTCATTTATCGTGTCTGGTTTAAGTAATCTGTATGGTTATTTAAATACAGGAGCTGACCGAAGTAGGTTAATGTTAGCTGAAGTAAAAGAAACTGATCAATATATACCAGGGATGAAATGGGATACAATGCAAAATGTAGGTAGGTATTTAGATAAAGAAAGTTTGTCTGCAATTCAAGAAGATTTTGTAGATGCTTTGTATACCAAACATGTAGCTTATAAGTTAAATACTAAACGTGGAGTAGATACTTATTTTACTAAAAGTTCAAAAAAAAACATCTATGAAATCATAGATTATAATAAGAAGAATAATGTTCGTACCGATGAAACTACGTTGACACACAATATAGATGTACACCTATTTAGTGAAGATGGAATTTTAATTGCTTTTAAAGATAAGGATGTACATGAATATAAAAGAATTTATCAAAATGACTCCCTAGTTTTAGAAACCGAAGAATTAGTGGATTACGAATTTGTAATGATGTTAGAAGATGGTTTTTGGAGGATAAGACATATGGTTAAACAAAACGCCAAAGACTTTCATTTTGAGCCTCCTACTCACAATGCTAAATTAGATATAAAAGGAATTAATTATTACCCTAAAGAACATCCTTGGAATATGTATGGGGCAAATTTTGATAAAGATGCTATTAATACAGACTTTAAAATTTTAGCTAATGCTGGATTAAATACTTTACGTGTTTTTGTGCCCTATAACACGTTTGGTAGAGCAAATGTGTATGAAGAAATATTAGATCAGCTTGTTGAAATGATGGATATTGCCCAAAAACATAATTTAAAAGTAATTGTAACTTTATTTGATTTTTATGGAAATTATGATGTATACGATTGGACTTTGAATCAAAGGCACGTTGAAATTATTGCAGGGAAACTAAAAGAACACCCTGCTTTATTAGCATGGGATATAAAAAATGAGCCAGATTTGGATATGCCAACACGAGGTACAAAAACAGTAACAGCCTGGCTAAAAAATATGATTCGTTTTATTAAAATGATCGATCCCAATACACCTGTAACCATTGGTTGGTCAAATGCTGAAGCAGCTAAAATACTTAAAGATCAAGTTGATTTTGTTTCTTTTCATTTTTACATTGACTTAAATTTATTTGAGGAAACTTATCTTAAGTTAAAAAAAGAAGTAGGAGACAAGCAGGTCGTTGTAGGAGAGTTTGGGTTATCTTCTTATGATGGATTTTGGTATTTAAATGGGAATGATGAAAATGATCAAGCCAATTATCATAAGACTATTCAAGAATATTTTAAAAAATATGATTTAGGTTTTGCCTCATGGACAATGTATGATTTTAAAGAGGTTCCCAACGCTGTTTTAGGTTGGAAACCTTGGCTAAAAAACCTTCAAAAACGTTATGGTTTTATTGATGAAAAAGGCAATAAAAAACCGGCTTTTAAATACATTGTAAATTAGTTAATTGATCGTTTTTTATACGATAGAATTCATTAACATACATACTTGCTATTTTGCTCATTGGGAAAGCATTCGCTGCTTTAAAGTTTGCTAATCCTAAGGCAATTCTGTAAGATTCATCGGTCACAATTTTTTCTATACTTGTTGCTAAACTTTCCACATTTTCAGGTTCAAAAAACTCTCCTTTATAGCCTTCATCTTGAACCAATAGGGCTAAATCACCTAGATTAGGCATAATTACAGCTTTACCGTAACTTCCTGCTTGGTGTAATACACCAGAGCTTCCCGTGGTTGAGGTATATGGAAATACTACCACAGCAGCTTCTTCAAATAACTTTGGGACATCTTCTTCAGCTACATAACCTGTAAATC
>WTKB01000088.1 GCA_011524575.1 Aquimarina sp. | reverse complement strand
TCTAAGTTTAGGATATATATCCTCTATTTATTGGTCTTTTTTATTTTCTATTTTTGGGTTTTCTTTTTCCTCCTCTACAGTTTCACTTCCTTTTTCATCTTCCTTAGTAGCTTTTTTAAATTCTTTAATTCCACTACCAAGTCCTTTCATTAATTCTGGGATTTTACGCCCACCGAATAACAACAAGATTGCAGCTAAGATTAAAATAACTTGTGGAGCTCCTATAAAGCCGTGAAATATAATAAATAGAGTCATATTATAATGTTTAAAGTTAAAGAAGACGAGTCTTTTAGTATTATTTAAATTTACTAACAATTAGTATCAAAAATTAATATACTAAAATAGTTTCTTTTTTTGAATGAGTATAAGGAAAAAATATTTCAATTTGTTATATGAAATTTTAGAGCCTGTTTAAGTAAGCTCTCAAAAATTAAATTAGTATTAGTATAATTTTAATACATGATTGATCGTCTTAATTTTTCGTAGAACTATTTAATTTTTCTAATGTAAATGAAAATTCACTACCCATATTAGGAGTACTTTCTACATAGATATGTTCGTTATGAGCTTCTATAATATGTTTTACAATAGAAAGCCCTAATCCAGATCCTCCTTCGTTACGAGACCTACTAGCACTTACTCTATAAAAGCGTTCAAAGAGTCTAGGTAAATGTTGCTTTGTAATCCCTTCTCCATTATCTGTTACACGAACCATAATTTTTTCATCAACAAGTTGCTCTATACTAACTTCAGTGGTTCCGTCTTCATTGCCGTATTTTATAGAATTTTCTATAAGGTTCGTAACTACTTGTCGAATACGCTCTTTATCAGCATAGACGTATACATCTGAATAACTCATATCAAATTCAAGAGCAATATTTTTTTTAGAAGCTTTGATTTCTAAAAGTTCAAATACATTTTTAATAAGTTCTATAATATTAAATTCTTCATTGTTTAAGATAAGGTCTCCAACTTCAAGTTTAGTAATTAAGTCTAAATCTTGAATAATAAAACTTAAACGATCTACTCCTTTACTTGCTCTTTTTAAGTATTTAGTACAGAGTTCAGGCTTGTCTTTTGCTCCATCTAAAAGCGTAAGGATATAACCTTGTATAGTAAATAGTGGTGTTTTTAGTTCGTGTGATACATTTCCTAGAAATTCTTTCCGATAAGCATCTCTACCTTTTAAGATTTCAATTTCAGTTTTACGAACTTTAGCATATTCTTTGACTTCATTGATAAAGGTTGTCATGTCATCTGTAATTGGATTTTTAGGCTTAACTCTCTTTTCTATGATATCTAGTTCTTTATATATCGTATTGATTTTATAAATAACAAACTTTTTCAATCGGTATTGAAACATTAAAAACGATAAGGTATAAATACCAATAAATGAGAAAAGAACTACGTTCCATTCTAGTATATTATAACTATATAGTAAAAGACTAAGTAATCCACAATAAATGCTACTCAAATAAAATGCAGTAGCATAAGCGTACATATTGGGTTTATTTTCTAATGAATTTTTTGAGCTTTGTTGAGATTCTGATTTTTTATTTCCTGTAGATGTTGTTGTTGAGTTAGCATTCATTATTCGATCACAAATTTATAGCCAACACCTTTTATTGTCTTAAAACTCTTATCCCCAAGTTTTTCACGTAATTTTCTGATATGTACATCTATGGTACGGCCTCCTACGACCACCTCATCACCCCAAACTTTTTGAAGGATTTTTTCACGTTTAAATACTTTTCCAGGTTTTGAGGCAAGTAAGTATAGTAATTCAAATTCTTTACGAGGAAGAAGTAGTACTTTCTTGTTGTGAATAACTTTATATTCGTCTTTATTTATGGTTATATGTCCTACTTTTAAAATATCAGAAGAGTTTTCTTCTGTTTTGAATCTTCTTAGTAATGCCTTTACTTTACTTGTGAATACTTTTGGACGTATTGGTTTTGTAATGTAGTCATCTCCTCCTGCTTCGTAACCAGCTACCTGAGAATAATCCTCATTTCGTGCAGTAAAGAATGAAATAACACTTTTTGATAGTTCTGGAATTTTACGGATTTGTTCGCAAGCTACAACTCCATCCATTTCAGGCATCATTATATCCAATATAATAAGTTGAGGTTTATGTTTTTTTGCAATTTCTATGGCCTCTAGTCCGTTTTGAGCAGTAATGACATTATAACCTTCTTCGAGAAGATTGTAGCTAAGTATCTCTAAAATATCTTTTTCATCATCAACTAGTAAAATGGTAAAATCACTTGTATTCATAAATTTGTTTCAATATTAGAAGCTATACTTATTTATTTGGAGTATGTTATATCCATTAACCTTTGAAATCATTATAATAAAATGTTTCTTTTTCTTTTCTAAAGTGTATAAAGAAATAATACTTCAATTTATTTATAGCGGTTTCAAAGACCAATTGGTATAAAATACAAACTAAAATTCAGAGTAGATATAAAGGTAATGCAAACCGTAATTCAAAACCTTAAACTTTTGAATTATAGTCTGTATTTAGTTTAAACAAGCTCATAATATATTTTAGGTTCTGTTTTTATATATAGAAACTAAGTTTATTGTAGAGTTGATAAGGTTTTTAGTCTCTAAAAGTAAACAGAAATATAAGGTAGTGTTTTTTGGACTATTTTCATCAGTTCGTGTACGTTCAACCTGTTTTTCAATCTTGTAATTGAGTTCTTTAAATAGTTCAATTTTATTAGTTTCAATTTCAGATATTAAGTGGTAGTTTTCTTTTTCAAATACACTTGCTACTTCTGTAAAGAAGTTAGTTAGTAATTTTTCTACTTGCTTAAGTTCTTTAATCTGGTTGAATCTTAATTTCTTATGATTATTATCAATATGTTTGTATCCAAGAGCAGTAAGTGCATCTAATGATTTCGAAGCGTCTTGTAAGTGAGTTAAGTAATCTAAGTAGAAGTTACTAACTTCTAAACTAGACTCTTCTAAGTTTTTAATAAAGTAAAAGATATTATTTCGTAAGCTATCGAGTTCGTTACCTAATTCCTGTACTTTTTTTCTGTTTTTCTTCAGTGCATTTAGGTCATAGATGGCAAGTCCGTCAATGTTTTCCTTATAAATATCGCTTATTCTTGAACTGAAGGAATAAATATTTCCTGCGCTTTCATTGATTACTCCCTGTATAGATTTACTTTCTGCTTTTTGAAGTACTTCTGTTGGTGAATTGCTTGCCTTGTTTGTATTTTTTTTATTTAGTAGGGTGTTTTTAAGTAATAAAAAACCAGCAATTACAAGAAGTGTGATAATTGTAAATACACCTCCTAAATGAATAAGTAATGCAATAATCGCAGCTGCACTAAAAGCACTAAAAGCAGTAAAGAACCATCCACCAATCACATTTAATACTCCAGCAACTCTGTAAACCGCACTTTCTGCTCCCCAAGCTTTATCAGCAAGAGATGTTCCCATAGCTACCATAAATGTTACGTAAGTAGTAGATAATGGGAGTTTCATAGACGTAGCTATTGAGATTAATACACCGGCTACCATTAAATTTACTGCTGCTCTTACCACGTCAAAGGCAGGAGCATCTTCTCTATTCTCATATTTTATAGCTACGGATTGATCAAATTGTTTGTTTACAAAACTTTTGTAATTTTCAGGTAAAATTTTTGAAATACCATTAGCACTTTGCACAATAGTTCTTACAAGTGCTCTAGACAGAAGATTTGATTTGAAACGCTCACTACCTTCACTTTGTCTCGATAAGTCAAGGGAAGTTTTTACAACATCTTTAGCTTTTGTAGAAAACCAAAGTGTTAAAACCATAATAGCTCCTGCAATAAGTAAAAGAACTGTAGGAGTTTCTGCTTTTTTACTAAGTATCGCCATCGAAAATTCACTTGCAGGTACCCCTGAAGCTACCCATTCTTGGTAAGATGCCCATGCAGCTACAGGTACACCAATAAAGTTTACAAGATCATTTCCGGCAAAGGCGAGTGCTAATGCAAATGTTCCAACAACAATAATTACTTTATAAATATCAGTTTTAAAAAGTTTTATAAGTAGGTAACATAAAAAAGATAATATGATCAAACTTATACTTGCTATCTGTATTAAATTATATTCTAGAAACCCTCTTAATGTTAATGCTATTATCCCAGAATCTTTGTCAATAACTAATAGCTTTTTTTGAGTTTTAATCAAGGTGTCAATACTTTCAAATGAAGTGTTTAAGTAGTTATTTGCCCATTCAAGTAGTCCAGTAGTGCCACCATTATAAATTTGTTCTATAACTGTATTGGCATAAGGTGTACCTTTTATCCCCTTAATAAAAATGAAATACATTATAGCTGTAAGTGCTAAACCTCCAAAAATAGCATTGATTATTTTTGATTTATTTCTGTGATTAAAAGAAAGAAGTAGTCTGGATAAATACTGTACAACCGCCCCAATACTAAAGGCTACAAACACTGATAATAGTATCCCTAGTATAATTTCTACAGCTTTATCTGTATTGATAAAGCTGCCTAAATCACTTAATTCTAAGTTTTTATTGTTTGTTATTTTAATTAAAGACATACATACTGCTGCTCCAAGTAATTCAAAAACAATAGAAACAGTTGTAGATGTTGGCATACCAACACTGTTGAAGAAATCAAGTAATAATATATCAGTAATCATTACTGCCATAAAAATAATCATGATTTCATCAAAAAAGAATTCTCCTGGTACAAAAATTCCTTTTCTAGCTACTTCCATAAGACCACTAGAGAAAATTGCTCCTGAGGCAATACCTACACTAGCAATAATCATAATTGTTTTAAAGTTTAATACTTTGGATCCTATAGCGGAATTTAAGAAGTTTACGGCATCATTACTTACTCCAACCACCAGATCAACAATTGCTAATCCTGCAAGTGCAATAATCATAAATAAATAAATATTCTCCATAAAAATTGTTCTAAGAAGTTTATTCGCAAATTTGCCACATTTTAAATGTATTGTTTGTTAACTTAATGTTATCAAATCGAGAAGTCTACTATTTGAAAGTTTTTATTTTTCATGTAAATACCTGTATAAAAGTACTATAAGATTGTTTTTTTGGTCTTTTTATTTTCGATGAATATTTTTAACAGAATATTTTTTAGTTATAAAATCACTAAATGTTAACTTAATGTAAATTAAAATACTTTTTAATGTTAATTTATTGTAAAATATTTGTATATTTAAACAAGTTCAATTTCAAAAATCATCATATTATGAAAAAAATATATAGCTTTCTAATCGCTTTCGCCACTGTTTTTACATTAAGTGCTCAAAATATTAAACCTAAATTTGTTAAAGTAGATGATAAGGTTAAAGCTACTTATTTTCATCAAAATGGAAGTATAGAGCAAATAGGGTATTTTGTTAATGGTAAGTTAGATGGGGAATGGGTGTCCTATGATGCTGATGGTCTAAAAGTTTCTGTTGGGAATTATGTAAACGGTATTAAAACAGGGAAATGGTTCTTTTGGAATGGAGATCAACTCTCAGAAGTGAGTTATTCTAATAACAAGATACTTGGTATTACTTCTTGGGGTTCTGATTCTGAAGTTGTAGCTAATTTTAGAAAACCTTAATTGATATACCTGTTTCGTTTAGAGCTTAATATCTATTGATTTTAAAGATCAAGGGGGGTATAAAAGATCATAAAAAAACCTCAGTGGAAAATTCCACTGAGGTTTTTTTATGATCTTTTATATGTCCTGCTTAATTTATTTATTTATTGTTAACATATAGTTAATCAGTGATTTAAATATTTTATTCTATTTTTGCATCAAATATTATTAATTACTTAATTATGAAACAAGTTTTGTTTTTTGTTTTTTCTATTTTATTTAGTTTTCAAATCTTTGCTCAAGATGAAGTTGTTGGTGTGGTAACAGACCATCAATCAAGTGAGCCTATGCCTTTTGCTCGTGTTCATGTTTTGGAAACAGGAGAAAAAATGGATACAGACTTTAAGGGGCAGTATAAATTAATTACGCTGACTAAAGGAAATACTTATACATTAAACTTTAGTTTTGCTGGTTACATTCATCAAAGTATTCAGGTTACTTTAGATTCAGATATAACCGATAATAAAGAGGTTAATATTGAAATGCATCAATTAGAAGCACTTTTATCTCAAAGTTTAACAGCATCGTTACTTCAAGATTAATTGCTGTAAATTTAGATTCTGTATTAGATCCTCTCGTAAGCGCTTGTTTAAACTCAATACTTTCTGTAATCAAAATTTTAAGAACTTAGATCACTTAAAAAAGATTTATATATCTTAATATGTGCATCATTTAAAAGTAAAACCAATAACGGTAAACTTGTGAATTACAGTTTGAATTGCGTTCAAACAAGCTCTTAAATAGAGCTGTAATTTTTTGTCGATTGATCTTGTTTTTTGTCGTTTTTAAATTTAGGCTTTAAGTTTTTAGATTTTTATATAGAATTATTTTAATATTTTTGGGTTAAACAAGCTATAAGCTTTTAATTCTAAAATTAGAATACTTTAAATTTTTTAATTTACTATAAAATGTTCTTTTTACATCTTTTCATTTCATAGTAGTACTGTAAACTGGAAATTAGTCTATTAATCAGTGTTGTAAGTAAATTTTCTAAAGTAGTATTCGTATGAATTATATTGCTTTATAAGCATGTCATGCTATTAAATTTTTCGTAATTAAGTTCTAAATGATCATCTTCGCAGTTACTTTTTTGTGTGCTTTTCTTGGAGTTCTTCCTCCAGGGTTAGTGAATATGACAGTGATTAAAACTTTTTTTGAACGAGGTCGAAATAGTGCTTTACTTGTAGGTTTTGGAGCTTGTGTTATTGTTTTTTTTCAAGCTTTGGTGGGTATTCATTTATCAAGGTTAATTGCAAAACATCAATGGATGTATTCTGCGATGTTTCAAGTAGGTCTTGTTTTGTTTTTAATATTGGCTATTTATTTTTTTATACAAGCTAAAAAACGAGCTTCTCAAAAAACAATAAAAATTTCTAAACATGGGTTTTGGCAGAATTTTTTAAAAGGAGCTTTGTTGTCCCTACTTAATGTGTTGCCTATTCCTTTTTTTTGTGCTTTAGCAGTAACTTTACATATAAGAATGGGGTTAGAATACAACTATCAAGTACATTTTAACTATGCCTTAGCAGCTTCTTTAGGGAGTTTTTTAATGCTATGTAGTTATATTTTCTTTTTTAGTTTTCTTAAAATTTCTCAAGAGCAATTTGCAAGAAGGTCAAATTATTTAATGGCAATGTTAATGTTGTTTTTAAGTTTATTTACACTTACCCGTATTGTAGTTGGTTAAGAACTTGTTTAAACTCACTACTTCCTATAATCCAAAATTTTAAGAACTTGAATCACTTTAAAAAGATTTA